>JAUXBV010000518.1 GCA_030619215.1 Fibrobacterota bacterium
CCGAGACAGCGGCCGATAATCGAGGCTATGCTTGACACATGCAGCACATGCTCCATGCGAGTACAGATGTGGTCATTGTCCGGTGAAAGAAAAACCTGGGTCTTGTGCTTGAGCCGCCTGAAGGGCGGACTGTGTAATATGCGCGTATCATCGCGGGCAAACTCAAGCCTGAAAGGGTCGCGTTTTATCGGGTATCTTCGGCCCAGCGATTCACTGCTTTTCTTTGCATACGGTGAAAGCCTTTTCTCTTCCTGAAGCAGGTACTGTACTATATCCGATTCGCTTTTCACGCTTTTCATATAGCCTTGGTTTTAGGATTTAATGACATTGCCGGTAAATATGGGCGGGATTATCGTGCCATCACCGTATTAAGAAAGTTATTTATAAAGGTTGTCTGCTCATCCGTTTCAATTGCCAGGCGTGTGTCGCGTACCCTGTTTATCGCATCGTACCCGTCAATTGAAAGGTATATGCCGAGAATGCTTGCCAGTACAAAACCGGTTCTGCCGACTCCTGCATTGCAGTGGACACAGAGAGGCTCTCCGTTTTCCAGGCTTTTTACGGATTCTCTTACCACATGCTCAAATGCCGGCACATCATAAGGAATGCCAAAATCAGGAATGGGCAGATAGAGCCAATCCATTCCAGCCTTCTTGCAGAGCTTTCCAAAGAAATTGGGCACTTCCGTGAGAGAAAGCAGGCAGCGTATCCCATTATCGTAAATTTCCCGCAAGTCGGCAAACACCTCTTCCTTTACATTACATAAAGGTCTGCCGGGCAGAGCACACCCTGCAAGCTTATCCTGTATTACCCATGAAAAATTATGAATTGCCATAACGCTCCATTGCTGTTACAAAGTACAAATATATATTACGTAAATAAAAAATCCACAATTGAATGGTTCTTTTGCAAAGCTTTATTTTATAAGGCTTGATTCTACGGCTTTATATGTTCTTACAATAACTCTTTTTTTTAATCGTATTTATCGTAATTTAAAACAGCAAAGGACATAAGTATGAATATCTATATTATCTGGCTTATACCACCGATATCAGCACTCATTGGCTGGATTACCAACCATATTGCCGTTAAAATGATTTTCAGGCCGCGAAAGCCGGTTAATATACTCGGAATAAAAATCTGGGGGCTTATCCCGAAACGAAAATCAGACCTGGCAATAAAAATCGGGGAAACCGTTGAAAGCGAGCTTATATCCCATCAGGATATTCATAAGGTTGTTAACTCCCCCCAGTTTCACGAGGAGATAATAAGCTCAATCATAAAGGCCATTGAAAAATTTATTGAAAGGAAACTCGGTTCCAACCCTATCATTTCTATAATGCTGTCCGGCGAGGTAGCCGGTGTGATCAAAGAGATGGTCAAAGACGAGCTGCGTGGAATCCTGCCGGATTTTATGGAAAACATGTTTGAAAACCTTGAAGGCAGACTCGATTTTAAAGAGATTGTACGGAAAAAGATCGAGGAGTTTGATTTTATAAAGCTGGAAAATATCGTTTACAAAATTGCATTCAAGGAGCTAAGATCGATTGAGGTATTTGGAGGTATACTTGGTTTTATTGTCGGGCTTGTGCAGGTGGGAATAATTATTATAAGCAGTAAAGCATTATTTTAATAACATTGCAAAATCAGGATTATCACAGGGAAGAACCCATAATACAATTATTTTGAAACGCTAATTGATAATTGAAGTTTATTTACAATGAAACCTATTAACACATTAACAGGCAAAATGGTTCCTTTACTATTACTATTGCTCTTTACTTCAGGGGGTAACTCCTCAATAATTTATACCGACATAAGCCAGGACACCCTTACCATTGGCGACAGGATAGAGCTGACTGTCTCACTCGTCGTACCTAAAGACGCGCAGGTCATTTCCCCCGAAACAGATGCAGGCTTCGGTAATTTTACTGTTAAGAACTGGAACACCAACCGCACAAAAAGAGATGCCTCGGACAGTATTGCCTTTAATTACCTGATCACTACATACACGGTAGAACCATGCTCAATCCCTGCTCTTCCGTTTGTAGAGGTAAAAGAGGGCGGCAATGACACGCTTTACTCCGATTCTATCCCTATGCGAATTATCTCGGTTATCAAAGCTAATAAAGGTGACACAATAAAGCTGAAAGATATAAAGCCACAGCAGTCCGCTGGCAAGCCATCCCTGCTCTGGCTCTGGATAGTTACCGGGTTGGTGCTTGTTACCGCCGGGATTTTCATTGGCCGTTACTTCTGGATAAAAAGCAGAAAACCTCCGCCGCCGCCACCGCCAAAGCCGCCGTATGAAGAGGCGATAGAAGCCCTGGCAATATTGGAAAACAAACAGTTACTTACAAAGGGACTCCTGAGAGAATATGTCTTTGAACTATCGGATATATTAAAACGGTATATGGGCAGGCGTTTTAACTCCAATGCAGCAGAATGCACTACTGAAGAGATACTCGAGTGGCTACAAACCGCACCTTTTAATGCGACACTCATTAAATCAATGGAATGGTTCTTCGATTATACACACCCGGTAAAATTCGCAAAGGTTATACCTGATCTGGTAACCGTACGGAAGCTTTACGATGAGGCCGAATCATTCATTGAAAAAACAAGGCCGACAGCAGGCAAAGCTCAAAAGGCTCCATCAGAAGAGGAGGAAAAGAAGTGAGGCTGGCAAACCCTGAATTCCTTTTTCTTCTTCTGCTCTGGATACCGATGATATGGATTTACATCTATAGGGAAAAGCAATCCAGACCTGCGGTAAGATATTCCGATATATCGCTTTTCTCAAAATTTAAACCTTCTCTTATAGTTAAGCTGCGGCATATACTGATTATTCTTCGCGCCATTGGATTTGGTTTATTAGTCGTAGCCCTAACCAGGCCTCAAAGGGGCCATACCAGCCAGGAGGTAACAACCCATGGCGTTGATATAGTGCTTGTCCTTGATGTCTCTACCAGCATGAAAGCCCTGGATTTTAAACCCAAAAACCGACTCTTTGTTGCTAAAGAGACAATAAAAAAATTTATTCAAAAAAGGGAGCATGATCGTGTCGGACTTGTGATATTCGCGGGCAGGAGCTTTACAAAATGCCCGCTTACCCTTGATTACAACATCCTTAACCAATTCATCGATGATATACGGTTTGAAGAGATTGAGGACGGAACTGCAATCGGGACTGCCATTGCTACTGCTGCGAACAGGCTGAAACAGTCGCAGGCAAAAAGCAGGGTTATGATACTGCTCACTGACGGCGCGAATAACCGAGGAGAAATTACACCTGTCATTGCAGCAAAGGCTGCAGCAGGGCTTGGTATGAAAATCTATACCATAGGC
>JAUXBV010000466.1 GCA_030619215.1 Fibrobacterota bacterium
GATAAATAACTTCTGACATCCGTTAAACATTGTAGTAATACATTGATACATTACGCTAGTCCTGCTAGTATCCAATCATACTTTCCCGATTATAATTTATTTTTTATAGCAACTATACTATTTTTTCTGTTAAGTTTTATTATATCATGAAATAATCAGCAAGGAGTTTTTATGAATCTTAAGGTACTTGGAATATCAGGCAGCCCGGTAAAAGACGGCAATATGGAAACCTTTCTGAATTATATGCTGGAAACCGCTTCAAAGAAAGGACTTCATACTGAAGCTGTTTACCTTTCAGGAAAGAATATTAACAGCTGCCTCCACTGCAATTTCTGTGTGTCAAACCAGACCTCCGGCAAATACTGTTCAATTGAAGACGATGCCCAGGAGATATTCGATAAAATAATAGCTGCAGATATTATTGTTCTTGCAAGCCCGGTCTACTTTATGCGATCCAGCTCACTCATGGCAGCGCTTATTGACAGGCTGCGCGCTTTTCTGTTCGGCAACCTGATAAAAAATAAAATGAAAAATAAAATCGGTGTGAGCGCCGCTGTTTCATGGATGAGAAATGCCGGGCTTGAAACAACTCACCTGTCCCACATCTGCACATTCCTCTCCATGGGAATGATACCGGCTGCGGTTCATACGGGCATCAGCCCCCTTGGCGCGTCAGCAGTCTCCAGCCCCAACGGCACCGGCGAATTCGACGAAAATATCCGGCTCGGTGTAAAGGATGACAAATATGGCCTGAGCTCCGCTTCAATAGTAATGTCACGAGCGATTGAACTTGCAGAGCTGGTAAAAAGAGGCACCGGCTCATAAAGTAACAATAATTGAAAAATATCGCATCAGTAAAATAAACATGCGTAGATGTGATACAACATGTGTTGCAATATTAAAAAAATTATTGTAGAATAAATTATCATGCAAAAGATAATAACCGGAATTTTCTTTGTATTAACTATTCTACACTTTGTCCACGCAACAGAACTACCCACCATTGCCGTAATGGAGCTGCAAGGAAACAATGTGGAAAAGTCAAACCTTGCGGGACTTTCCAACCGTTTACGCTCCGAATTATTCAAAACAAATAAATTTACCGTTGCCGAGCGACAGCGCATGAATGAAATCCTTGTTGAACAGGGATTTCAACAAACAGGCTGTACAAGCTCCGAATGTGCGGTTGAAGCCGGTCAATTACTCAATGTCCAGTACATAATAGTAGGCAGTATAGACAAGGTCGGAAATATCTTCTCTGCAAATGTGAGGATGATAAATGTGGCAACAGGTAAGATTGAAAGGGATGTAACTGATGATTGTAAAGGTTGCTCTATTGATAATGTCATGTTGACAACCATTCGCAAGGTTGCACGCAATCTCGCAGGATTAGGGCCGGGTACAACCGATGCGATTGAACCGATGGAAAGAGAAGGCGCCATTACTCCCCTGGCAGGCACGGTGATAATTAAAACAAAACCTGAGAATGTTACCGTTTTTATCAATAACAAGGAATATGGCAAAGGGGAAACTACTCTAAAGGATATACCTCCCGGTAAATACATCATACTCGGGAAACTCGAGGGCCTTGAAGATAAACAGGTATCAGTAGATATACGAGCCGGTCAAACTGAAACCATAAATTTAAACCTGTCTAAACGAAGGAATTTCAAATTCTCCATCTCAGGTGGTATAGGCGTAAGCTTTATTAAAACACTGAGTTTGGCTACGAATTTTAATCTTGGTATCAGTTGGAAAAAAATTCTTTTGGAATTAAATCTTTTCTCAGTGATTGCTCCCCCTGAACATACCGCAAGTGATACAACATATTTAAAATGTGATCATTTCGGTGCAGGAGCTACCCTTTACTATCAACTGGTAAACCTTAATAATATACTGCTAATAAGCCCCGGCATCACCCTTGGCTTCTGGAAATTTCTATATGATAATGAATATATACCTGATTCAGAAGATGAGCGCCTCTGGCAAATCGGAGGCCCAAAGGTCAGGGTACAGCTTGGATATAAATTTGTCTTTCTTTTTACCGATTATCAACTGCTCATAGGCAACTCGATTGATAACCAGATAAACGGTGGTATCTTATTAGCATTTTAAATAAGCCATTTTCATTATCCCCTTTAAAAACACTACAATTGACATAATTTGTTAATTATTTTAATAAATAACCATGACCAAGCAAAACAAAGCGTATTCCTTTGCCATTACCGCTATTCTATTCTGGTCAACCATTGCCTCGGCTTTCAAATTGTCATTAAGATATCTGGATTTCCTCCGGTTAATACTATTTGCATCAGCGGTGTCCATTGCAGTTCTTTTCATTTTTTTATTGATACAAAATAAATTAGCACAGCTTAAGGAACTTACCCTGAAGGACTATCTGAATTCTGCGTTCCTTGGATTCCTGAACCCATTTCTCTATTATGTCGTCCTGTTAAAAGCATACTCCATTCTCCCCGCACAGGAGGCAGGGACGCTGAATTATACCTGGCCTGTAATGCTTGTACTGTTATCTATCCCCCTGCTTAAGCAAAAAATTGGTTTTATCAGTATGCTTGCAATCATAATAAGTTTTTTCGGCGTTGCATTAATTGGAACAAGAGGTGATCTGGCATTATTGAAATTTAATAATCCCCTCGGAGTATCTCTAGCCGTTGGCTCTTCCGTGGTCTGGGCTCTCTACTGGATATTTAATGTAAAGGATAGCAGAGATGAAGTAGTTAAACTCTTTGTAAATTTTATTTTCGGTTTTTTTTATATTTTAATTTTAAATATTTTTCTTAACAAACTTTCCCTCCCTGAAAGTAAAGCTATATTAGGAATTGTTTATATTGGCTTATTTGAGATGGGGATTACGTATGTGGTATGGCTTAAAGCTCTTAAATATTCTGAAACAACTGCTAAAGTAAGCAACCTTATCTTTTTATCTCCGTTTTTATCCCTTTTCTTTATAGCTGTCTTTGTTGGTGAAAGGATTCTTACCTCAACAATAACCGGCCTTGCTTTTATAGTTGGTGGAATCTTGCTTCAGCAATACGGCCAACGCTTTAGAACCTTAGAATGAATTATCTACGTTTTTTACCTAAAAGTGCATAAGAGATACTAAGAAATAAATTTCAAAGAATCTCTTTATCGTAGAAAATTTATTCGTGAAGGTTATAATGCTGCGAAGCAGTGCTTTAGTCCCGCAAAGCGGGGTTCTTATCCAGCTCTGCTGGGTTAGAGTTCTTAAGTAAGGATGGGAAAATAGAATAACTCTTATGTAGTGGTTTATGCCGATTAATTAGTTCCTGTTAACAATTGACAAATGACCGTCATTTCCCCATAAAGAGGGATTGAAACCCGCATGCTTTTAGCGGGCGAAGTGCGCCAAAGGTGTAAATCCATGCCCTTAAGCACCCGAAAAGCTGGATTCCGGCCAAAAGAATACCGGAATGACATTCAAAACAAGCTATATTTAACAGATATTAATTAAATCCTACTTACCCTTCCGCTTTATCTCTATTATGCCTTTTTAGACTTATTATTTCTATTCAGGATTATCCGCGCATCAACAATGGTAAGGCTTTTTTGGTGTGCCACAACCGGATTCAGGTCCATCTCCCGTATCTCCGGGTATGACTCAATAAGATATGAAACCGCCATGAGGAGATTAATGATAGCATCTTTGTCAACTGGGGGCTCGCCGCGGATACCGTTAAGAAGAGGTGCGGTTTTTATTTCGGTAATCA
>JAUXBV010000188.1 GCA_030619215.1 Fibrobacterota bacterium
GCTGATGCGACTGCCCAGTCTACTTTTGACAAACCGCTGGTTTCAGCCATCATGAGCCTGCCGCCGTCAATCATGATAAATATGTTCTGTCCCTGTTCAGGTTCATATTCTCTTACAATGAGCTTCCCGCACCGTGCTGACCGTTTCCAATGGACATTTTTAATATCATCACCCAGTCTATAGTCGCGCATCTGGGCGAATTCCCTGCCCGGCCCATAATTTTTCATCTGTCGACTCTCTGTCCGGGCAAGGTAAAACCGGGATTGAAGGCCCTCTTTTTCAGTCGGTAACCTGGGGTATACATGAACAATATCTTTAACTTTTATCGGGGTCTGTCGTGAGATAAATCCGATTGGGGAGGATAATCTCATGCCTGCCGTTTCATAGGTGTGTTCGCCTCTGCTCATTGGTTCAAGCATATAGGACAATTCAAATATCCCATCGCCTTTGGAGAGTTTGCCAACGTACCTTTTATCCTCGTATTTAAACCCAGTAGGGGGATGATCAATGAAAATTATTCCTGTTGGAAGTGAAATTGAATATTCAACCCTTACAACCACTTTCCCCTGAACACCGAGGAAGAATTGTGAAGGAAAAATGCGGGTAACGGAAAAGGCTTCGGGATCCGGAATCATAAAGTAGTCGATAGCAATTAATACTATACCCATAAGATTTATAATCACACAGAGTCCCACTGCTCCGGGAATCCAATTCTTAAACAGAAGGATAATTCCGGCAATGACCGGAAGTATAAATCCCCGACCTGTAATTACAAATTTCATTCCGGAACCTTTACGGAATCAAAAAGAGTACGAAGTATGCTCTCGACCGGCGTCTGCTGGATTTCCGCTTCCGGTTTTATTATCCACCTGTGGGGCAAAACAAGCGGTACTAATTCACGAACATGGTCAGGGGTAACAAAGGAATTTCCCTGTACTGCAGCGTATGCCCTGGCCAGTCGCAGGAGCATCTGACCTGATCGCGGAGAGTTTCCAAGCAGTAATTCATCAATAGTGCGTGAGGCAGCCATAAGTCCCCGAACATAGGTCAATATTTTTTCATCAACGACTACCTGATTGACAAACTCTCTGGCATCCTGAACCTGCAGGGCTACAGTTTCAAACGGTGTGATTGCGTTGAGTTGTTCGTTAAAGTTACCGACAGTTAACGCAGACGCCAACACCTGCAGTTCATCGTCAACTGAAGGATAATCCATTATTATCCTGACCATGAATCTATCAAGCTGGGCCTCCGGAAGTGTATATGTTCCTTCAAATTCCAGGGGATTCTGCGTTGCAAAAACAATAAAGTTTTCGCTCATGTCATATCGATTATTATCAATAGTAACCTGCTTTTCCTCCATTGCTTCCAGAAGGGCGGCTTGTGTCTTCGCAGGCGCCCTGTTTATTTCATCTGCCAGAATAAAATCCGAAAAAACCGGCCCCGGCATAAATTCAAAAGTAGCTTTTCCCTGGTTATAAATGCTTGTACCAAGAATATCCGAGGGCATTAAATCAGGGGTAAACTGTATTCGGGAAAATCTGAGTCCCATTGCCCTTGCAAAAACCCTTGCTAAAAGTGTTTTCGCTATACCAGGCACACCTTCAAGGAGGATATTCCCTTTAACAAGAAATGTGGCAAAAATAACGGTTTTCGCTTCCTCCTTGCCAATTACCACTTTTTTAATTTCATTACTAATACTGTTGTATAATTCTTGTGCAGGATTCACGCTCTCATTTCCTTTCTCATAAACATGAAAATGTTAAATATTTTAAGGGTTTCATTTTTATCTTTAAAACTAATGCCGCTTTCAACTTTTTTAAAAATAGCTGCCAGTTCCTCTTTAGATTTAACCTCCCTGGGCATTTTTCTTCTGCTTAAATAGCGATCAAGTAACTCTTCCATTTCAACAGGTTCTTTAGTATCCCTTTTCAGTAAATCCGAACGGATTATTGCAGCTTCCCTTCTCAGCAATCCTTTCCAGGCGCCAAACGTTATAAGAAGGCCGGCAAGGGCCCTCATGCCTGGAATAGCATCCCGATGAACATGAATACGCTCAGGAACAGGTGGTATAATGCGAATACCCGTTAAAAATAGATATAACAATACCAGAATGCACAGGTAGATAATCCCGGTATTAAACTGATAATACGTTAAAAGTTGCCAGAAACTTTTAGTGGCTCTGTAGCCATTATGAAATTCGTCAAAAAGTATTGATTTCCCTCCAAACCAATCATCACCGGTAAAAAGTCGTGTAGCGAATCTATACCACGAGGGTTCACGGAGTACTGAATTACTGAATGGATTAATTTCGGTAAATGCGATCCATTCTCCGTGACCGACAGCCTTTTTAACTGCTGTGGGCTTATTATAATGAGTTATAAAAGGAAGAACATCAGGGCTGAAATGTTTAAAATGTTTGATTTGTACTGAATCTACCGCTTTATATATCTGACCGAATATTGGTGAGCGCTGAATCTGTGAAAGCTTTGCCAGTGTGTCATCATAAGGAAAAATCGTATCAACAGGCAGAATTACATAAGATTCAGCAGCAGGAACATTGGATGTCGCCGTATAAAAATTGTATTCGGGAATCCAGCCCCTTTTCTTTGGCCCAAGCATCCCGGAGGTGATTAATCGATTACCATTGGCAACCCAATCCATGATTATGCTCCACTCCCATATATGGGGGCGGAATCTGGGTGAGAGTATTACCAGGGTTTTTCTCCGGTCGTTTTCCGGGTCTATCTCTTTAAAAATGGGAAGCTTAATTCTTTTTACAGGCACACCCCTGTCTTCAAGATCTCTATAGAGACCATAGGTCCCAAGCATACCTTTATCATAAGTAGAGCAGGTAATAAAATCAGTCTTTTCGTTTTTCCTTTGAAGTAACAGGAAAAGGTTTAAGAGGAAAGACGCGGTAATGAAAAGAGTAAACCTTTTGTGGCTTTTTACAAATGTTATTGTTCTTTCCAGGTACTTTTTAATCATGAGCTTTTCTTCCCTTTAAGCAAATCTGCTTTTATAATCAGTTGCTCAAGGTATTTTTTATCAACAGCCGAGTGACCGAAAATTACGTATTCATACATTGTAATAATTTCTTCAGCTGTCTTACAATCTTCTATGAAACGTTTTCTCATAACATTTAAAAATTGACGGTTGGTCCACCACTCATACCGTCTGATTCTATTACGATTTAAAGACCATGTTATCAGGTGTCGATATATACATTCCGAAGCATCGGCTAACGAGGATTCGTCGATCTTTTCACGCGCTTTTTGAAGCCAGTTAATTTCTAACGGTATATTTTTACCTCTTTCTGTTTTCCTCCTGCCCCTGCTTAATTCAACACTCGGATATAAACGAGCGGCAAACCTTCCAACAACAACAACCACAAAGATAAAAACAGCAATGGCAATAACAAATAGAATTGCCTTCCAGAAAAAAGATAATTTTACAATAGGATTAACGACAAATCTGTAAAATGGCTGTAAGATATATTTATCAATGAAATTAAATATTTTTTCAACGACCTTAACTAACCACGGCTTTTCTTTAATCTCCTCATCTTCCTCAAGATACTCAAGAAATGTGTTGTGGGAAAAATCAAAAATTTTGTTTACTCTCTTTTTAGTTGAACTGAACTTGTAATAAGTATACATGGCCACCCGGTAACGGAAATGGTATAGCGTATCCAGTCCATAATCCGGGTTTTCGAGGTCTCTATGTTCATCAAAATATTGTATATAATTGTTAATCTGTGCCTGTACCGGGCTGAAACAGGTTGAGTCACTGTCAAAGTAAACAACAGAGCCAGGTAAATAACAGAATTCATCAATCCTCTCTTCAAATTCTTCCTGGATTTTTTTTGAATCTTCCAAAGAAAGAATCGGTGGTGTTTTTATAATAGAGTCCAGTAATCCCGCAAAGGAAAACTGGACCATAAGAACAAAAATTAGTATAAATACTTTCTTATGCACTCTTTTCAGAAGTCTCTCCAAGAGAATCAAGCTGGCTATCCAGGTCGATATTCTCTTTTTCAGATCTGAGGCTGTTGTAATGGACAATGTTTATCGTGGCAAATAATGGATAGATTAAAGCGATCGCAAGTGTGTATAATATAACGCCGATAATATTGAAGATTGTCATATCCGGCATCATACCGGTTGTGGCAAACGCTTCCGGTGCTTCCATCGCGGATTTAAACGTAGAACCCATTAGTAAAAAAATACCAATAGTCATTGGTGCAAGAACTATAAAGTAAGTTACCAGGTTAATGACAAATGTTTTCCACCATCTTCCTTTTGTGATCGAAAATGTTCTTAAAATTCCCCCTAAAAAATATTTTCTTTCTACAATAACAACAACCATACCAACCATGGCAATATTTATGAAATAGAAAAAAGGTATAAAAAGTGCAATCATACTGAGAAACATTGCTAAATACCAGATTATTGCAGTAATGATTAATAAAAAATCTCCCGGTTTTGCTAATTTGATAATTTCCTTAAATTCTAAATCCTCACCGAGACTGGTTCTGTAAATGTATCTGACTACTACAATCCATGCCCAAAAACCTGTTATCATTGAAAGAAAATAGAGTGCATTAAACGCAGCAAATGGATTTTCAGGATTATGTACCATAAAATTTTTCATATTGGCAATACCAAGAATGCAGGGAGCTAAAATCAGGATAAGGATCTTGCCTATAATTTTCTTATAAAGACGGATTCCACGGTCAAGAGTCTGACCAATGGTAAACTTACCAACAAAAAGGTTTTCCATAAAGAGTCCTTTGAAAAAGTGTGTGAAAAGAATTGTTATAACAGTATGTTAAGCAGAAGGCTATGGAAATAGACTTTCTGCTTTTACATATTGTTATCCAGTTGCGAGTATGCTCCGCCATCTGGATAATGTTTATGTTGAATTGTGTTAGTCAACTCTAACTTCTTTGTTATAAAAAAGTGTCTTTATTCTTTTTTTGTTCTTTTCAAATTGTATAAAAATAAGATGAATAATACCAGAAAAACCAGATCACACCAGGCGAAAAGTGCAAATACCCAATGAGGGCCAGTGAAGATGTAATGGTAAAAGGAAAGTCCTGCATAACCGATTTTCGATAATATTCCGATTTTAACCATATCTACATTTCTATACATATCCTTATAAACATAAAATAACATAACTCCCAATATTGCAATAAAAAGAGCCGGAGATTGTATGTATTCCGGATGGTGGGGAAGAGTAATATCAAAGATTTTATATATTTGCTTATAGAATAGAAAAAATAGTATTCCCAGGATGAAATCATAAAGGCTTGCGATAAGAAACATCCCCCTATAAAATTTTTCACCTTTCATACTTTTACCATCCTTTTTGTTAAGTTCATCAACAATTACTTTTACAATTTCCTTTACGCTATTTGCCTCATTTAATCTATTCTCAGGAATCCGAATATCATATTTCTTCTCCAGCGCTACCAGTATTTCCAAAGCACTTAATGAATTAATACCCACAGCATAAAGATTTGAATCCAATTTTATCTCATTTTTATTGAGACCACTTTCTTCTGCAATTGCATCGATAATACTTTGTTCTATATGGTTCATTATTACCCTCTTATAGGCAAATTCTTTAAAATATCCATGTAGTTCCTTTTTCTCCTTAAGAATTCTTTTTCAGTGTATATTTCTTTATAGAGCCGGAGAAGTCCCTCTTCTAATTCTTGGGGCGTAATATTTTTCGGTCTGAAATTTAAATCGAACATTGTGCATCGATCCCAAAACGTATCCTTCAGCAACCTGCCTTCCCTCCTAAGACGTTTATAAAGTTTAGTTCCCGGATAAGGAGTCAGGACTGTAACCTGCACTTCAAGTAATTTGGATTTTACAATAAAATCACGTAATTCCTCAAAGATGCTGGAAGTATCTCCATCAAGCCCTACTATAAAACATCCATTTACCGTTACCCCGTTTGATTGTATCCTATTAATAGCTTCGATGTATTTATCTCGTTGTTTTAGTTTCCAATTATGAGTATCGATTCCATTAAGGCTTTCTTTGCTTATACTCTCCAATCCAATTAACAACTGGTAGCATCCACTGCGGTACATCAATTTTAAAAGCTCATTATCATCTGCTACACTAATATCTGCCTCTGTAAACCATTTGATTTCTAAAGGTATGAGTGCTTCTAAAAACTCTTTAGCCCATTTTTTGTCTATGAAAGTATTATCGTCGGCAAATTCAATAAATGGTTTTTTCCATCTCTCCTTTATTTTTTTTATCTCTTTTACTATTAAATCAACTGGCTTTTGCCGAAATCCCGTTCCAAAAAGCGTACTTCCAGCACAAAATTCACAATCATGTATACATCCACGTGATGTTTGCACTGTGATCCGGTTATAAAGCTCAGGGGTAAGTAAATCATAGCTCGGTATCGGAGAATTGGAGAGAGAATATTTTCCGGGATTTACTTCCTTGTAAACAGGTTGCAATTGACTATTTTTAAAATCCCCAACTATTTTTGGCCAGAGCGTTTCAGCTTCACCGATAGCAACGCAATCGGCATACCTTCTTGCTTCATCCGGTTCGGAACTTACATGCGGACCGCCTATGACTACTGGAATTTTTGCTTCGCGATACCGACTTGCAAGCTCATAGGCTTCGTAAATTTGGGCTGAATAAGAAGTTATTGCTACTAAATCATAACTCGTATTTAATTCTTTTACCTGGCTTACGTCTGGCACCTCCACATACTCAACTTCAACATCATCCGGTGTTACAGAAGCAATGATTAAAAGAGATAGGCTTGGTAACTGGGCAATAATCTTACCACGCGATACAAACTGA
>JAUXBV010000267.1 GCA_030619215.1 Fibrobacterota bacterium
GAAAGTCTATTACCATAGCCTTCTGCTTAACACAATGTAATCGATAAAATCCTCACCCTTAAATCTATGTACCTTTCCTCGGGGGGAGGGGCCCTACCTGAGGAGGAATTATTAAGTAAATAGAATCAGGGCGAGGATATAACTATCTATAAAACTCTTTTTTCACATACCTCCACATAATTGCATATTTGATTGATAAAATCCCCACCCTTTAATCCTTCCATTCTTCCTCTTGGGGGGAGGGGCCTACCTGAGGAGGAATTTATATATAGACGGACAAGGGTGAGGATATAACTTTTCATATAAAAATCCTATATTATCATTTAATAGTAGGGCCGAATGCTACTACTCCGGAATAACATGTCCCTATCCATTTATTATTATCTTTGTCAAACTCAATATCATAGATAATTTTATTATCTACCGGTTTATATCGATCACCGATAAAATCAGTCCATTTACTCCCGTCAAATTTAGTGAGTCCCCACATAGTTCCAATCCACATAGCACCTTCAGAATCTTCAATAATTTTAAAGACATGGCCTTCATAAAACACACTTGAATGGGAACCGTCGTATATTGTCCAATTCGAACCGTCAAACTTTGATACGGCGCCGATACAATGTCCAAACCATTTATTACCATACCTGTCTATAAATACAGTACAATCATGACTTGACGCGATACCTGAATTGAGCGAGTCATATATTGTCCATGAGATACCATCGAATTTTGCGGCGCCACCATAAGTGGCAAACCATATATCGTCATTACTATCAAATGCTATACAGTTAACAGTGTTTGAAGGTAACTCGGAATTGTTTACATTATAAGAAACCCATGTGTTCCCGTCGAATTTCGCAGCTCCTATATCCACACCAACCCAGATATTTCCTTTTTTATCGGATATGATGAAATTAACAAGATTAGAGGGTAAATTAGAGTTGCTTTCAGTATACGAAGTCCATGCAGACCCATCGAATTTTGCAACACCACCCATTGTTGCAGCCCATAAGGTATTATTTTCATCCATAGTTACAGAATAGACCGTGTTATCAGGCAGGTCTGAATTGTTGATATTAAATACGGTCCAGTTTATCCCATCAAACCTGGCAATACCTCGCCTGTATGTTGCCACCCAGATAATGTTATCAGGTGAAATGTATAAATCCATTACCTCATCATCAGGCAGGCCGGAGTTACTTTTTGTATAATGTGCCCAATAAACAAATGCTTCTGTTACAGCTGTATCGTTTGATATTACAGTCACCGTATCAGATAGAAGGACCGGTTTAAAGGGCTTATTTAATACATCGTAGTTAATAGAGGTGAAAGTCGCTTCCGGGACAGAATCAAGGGTGATAGAATAACCACCTTCCGCCGCCGGGACTGCAAAAGAGAGGCTTTTAAATTCAGTTGTTCCCTCTATGTAAACATATCCGTTAACCGTATCTATGGTATCGGGCAAAAAGATTTTTAACGCTCCGACCTCTTTTAAAGTACCTTGCGGGAGGTAGGTAGTGTCTTCCTGAACCGTGATACTTGAGATAAAAGCCTTTGTTCTTTCTTGAATATGGAGAGCCTGAATATTATAGGTCCCGGGATCAACATTTTCAAACTTATAATTACCTAATTCATCTGTTGTATCAACCAGGGAGTCTGCAACCGGGCCATCTTCCACAATATTATAATTCTCAGGGATTAATTTGACCAGTGTATTTGTAGCCGGGAAACTGTTTTCCTTATATATTGCACCCATAGCAATTTTCGTATCCGGCAGATCGCTCCCGCCACCTGCACTAGGATTCATACTGCATGAAACCGCCAGAAGGAGAACAATCAGCAGGAGAAAATTAATCATCATCTTCATTGCCGACCTCCTTTGGATTTTCCAGCAGCTTCGTCAGAGGAAACATCTGAAAGTTTGCCTGAAACACTTTTTCCACCCTGGGATCATCCATTGCCATAACCAAAATCTGACGCCTCAGTTCATCTATCATCTTCTTCGCTTTTTCATAGCTTTTCATACTCATGGAGAGCGTTGCAGAAGAAGAATATTTGTGAGGCTTTTTAAACTTCTCTTCAGAGTCAATCGCTTTGAATAAAAACTCTTTCTTAAGTTTATTAATTGCAACCGGCGGTGCACTCTCCCCGGTAATGACCCTGGAGCTCTGATGATAATTTCCTTTATCATCCTTTTTTAACAGCCCGATCTCAAGAAGAGTGTTTACCGATTTTTTCGCATTCTCTTTGCTGATAGGCGGTATTACCATCTTGCCCAGCTTATCAAAATCTACGCCCCAGTTACCATATACAGCAAGCTCGCGTATAACTGAATAATACCATTTATCGTAGAAAATAAACTGCTCTTTATTTACCCGGTAAAATTTTGTACTTTTCCGTATCTTGTTCAACTGCGTAAAATACAATTCTCTTTCATGCAAAGTTTTCGCTTGATTATACAATACCAGCGTTTCAAAATAGCTCGCCGCCTTACCTTCCAATTCCAGACCGTTAATCATTTTCTTAATAGATCCGACTGAGATGTTCTTCTTTCCATCCATGACATGGGAACAGAAACTTGAAGAGGAAAATCCTGCCCTTTTAGCAAAGAAGCGATGGGAGAACATCTTCATCAGCTTCTTCTGCTCAATAAAGTAATCTCTTAAAAATGCACGATAATTCTCGTACCCAAAAATTTGTGATATTACTTTATTCAATTTCATAATACAATAATAGAATTATAATAATGCAGGTTTTTCTCGCCCCCCCCGGTGGGTATCTTTATGGATATATACTAATATAACTATAAATTGAGAAAAGTAGATAAAAAAAATAGGGGAAAAACCTTTTTTTGTTCTCTTTTGGAGAACACTCATTATTACGAAAACAAGTTAACCTACTGTTATATAAGATATTATAATATTTGATTAGTAATCGCGGAAAAAAGTTGGAACACATTATTCCTCAGGTTTTATTATGAATTCAGCATTCTTTTTCCTTAAAAAGCGTGTATCTTTGTATAGAAGCAAAAAAATACGTTGATATGAAAGAATCATACCAACGTATTAACATATTCCAGTATAAAGAAATGAAGTGATGAGGCTTATCTGTTCAGTATAAAGCTTTTTGAAATCTCTTTATTGTTACTTTTTACTTTTAATATATAGCAGCCATTTCTTAAAGACCTGCCATTTTTATCACTTCCATCCCATACCACATTTGATGCATTAGGTAATGATAACCTTTGTATTAAACAGCCATTCAGATTATAAATCCCCATTACGATATTTTTACCTATATTAAATATTTTAATTCCTCTTCTAAATGGCATTATCTTAATTCTGTTGATAAGGGAAATTGGATCTTTGCCAATATTTATTCCATTCCAAAGCCTGACATTCAAGTCATACCGCTCATCATAAGCAGCAATATTAAAATTTGAAATTGTCTTTGTTTGATAACCATCCTTTTCGAATGTAAGTGTATACGTTCCTTTATTCATATACTTAACATATCGACCACAAGAATCTGTCAACACCGTTCCATTGGATATGTCACCATTGCGGGATATTTCCACGCCAAAAATAGGCTCGCCTGTTATTGAATCGGTAACAATACCGTGGAGACCATATTTGTAAAGAATCTCGTAAGACATGAACAAAGCCTCTTTGCACCACATCCAATGTTCTTTTAGTTTTGATGGGGGCAATTTCTTCTGAATAGAAGACTCCAAAGTTACCGATTTGCCGTTTCCAACCCAGTCGTTCATATCACAACGAATACCATGGCATTCATATAACTCAGTGTAAATATGACCAACGCCATCACCGCCGCATGAGGTCATATAACCGTTGTTATTACAATCATCATGTATTTGGGCAACCAGCCTTTTACACAGCCATTTATACCAATCCTCATCTTTTGGCCTGGTTATTATGCCTCCATAGGGCCAGAGATAGGTTTCCGTGCCGCCATGCTGGTCCTGTGCAAACTGAAATTTATACCAGCCATGCAGCTTCATCAATGCCTCTGTTTCTTTTGCATAATAAGAATAAAGGCCATACAATTTATGATTCCCCTGCTCGCATGGACACGGATTATTACGGTTCAAATCCCAATTATTTGCCACATTACGCCTTTGTGCATAATCAACCGTATTATCAGTCTGGGGATAAGTCCCGTCAGGGTTCATATTAGGAATGAACCACATTTCCAACGAGTCGACTAATGCCGTAATTCTACTATCCTTCCCATAATTATCAAGTAGGGTGTCTACCATATGTAAACAATTCATCATATTCAGAACCTCATCACCGTGTATTGTGTTGGTTTCCAGGTATCGCGGTTCCGCTTCATTTACAGCGACATTGTCGGAAATCCTCATGGCATATATTCTATGGTTAAGGCTGGACTTGCCAGCAGGCCCTAAATCATACATCTTGCAAATTTCCGGAAAATCCTGTTCCCACTTTTCCAGAAATCCTACGTATGCACCGTACGTAGGGTAAGTATACCAATCAGCAGGCGCTTTGCCCGCTAAATAATCCGCGAAATCAGACATCTGAACCGGCCCAATCAGCCATTCAGGTGTCACGGCTTCATAATCAAAACCATACTCTAAAAACTTTTCAAAACCTGCTTTGTCTGCATTGGCAGTTACTTTGCCGGCCTCAACATGGACTATCGAAATAACATTAACCAGCGGCTTAAGATCCAATGGTGAATTCGGATAAATTACCAAGTTTACTTCTCCCCTGTCTTCGAGCCATAAAGAAGCTTTATCATACTCCGACATATTGGTCATATCCGGGACAACAGGCATATCCACCCAGGTTTTGGAAAAAATCTGACTATTCCAGAATATGACAGATAATGTTAATAGAAATACAAGGTGTTTCATTTTACCTCCTTTTTGTTATGTTATATAGTGGTTAAATGAAAAACGAGAATAAACAACTGTAATAATCCTCATATAATTTCATGATTTTTATATTTACTATTTCATTTTTTCTTTGTATTTACTATTTTTGATATACAAAAGGCTATAGGGCTCCACGATATCTTGTTCCTAAAAGTCGGCACTGGAAGGATTAAGGTATTTTAACTCTATAGTCTTTTTTATTTATAACAGAACTCGGAAGTTCTGCGTTCTATAATACTACTTTTATTGTCGGCCCAAAAGCGATTACTCCATTTTGTAAAGTTCCAATCCATTTGTCGTCGCTACCATCTATCGCAAAAGAAATTTTTAATTTTCCCTCTAAAAACATGTGTCTTTCTCCTGTATAATCTGTCCACGTCGCTCCATTAAATTCTGTTAATCCGTATTCTGTTACAATCCATATACTGCCGTCATAATCTTCCATAATCTCTTTAACAAAGCCGTCTTTCAATACCGCTGAATTGCTGGAATTAAAATTGGTCCAATTGGTACCGTCAAATTTTGTAACCGTACCGTTGCTATGGCCAAACCATTTATTCCCGTTTCTATCTATCTCTATCACCAGGGTTTTATTAACCGGTATACCGGAGTTAAGTTCATTGTATACAATCCAGGTACTTCCATTAAACTTTCCTACGCCATTATCTGTTGCGACCCATACTGTATCACCATTATCAATTGCTAAATAATTTATATCTACTGAGGGCAGCCCGGAGTTACCGGTATTATAGGAGATCCAAGAGGATCCGTC
>JAUXBV010000006.1 GCA_030619215.1 Fibrobacterota bacterium
AACAAAACACCTGTTACCCATAAGAAAATACATAGAAATCGTTTATATCTATGGTTATGAACATAATCTTCAATAATTGTCCAGATACCATTCAATCCGTGAGATATGGCAAAAAAGATAAATGTTATTTCAAGTAATTTAAACACCGGATTGGATAAGTGCCCCATAAGGTCATTATAGCTAATTCCTCCCGATGCAATAAAGCGATTGACAAAAAGATGAAAATGAAGCCACAGGGTAATTGCGAGGAAAACAGCGGATATTCGCTGATAGAGCCAGCTTAATGATTTTCCTCCAAGTTTAGATAACATTTCGTTTTCCTGTTTACAATATTCAGAATAGTATAATACCGGTAAATTGTTCAAAAATTGGTATGAACATTATGAGAAAAAGAATAATTACAAAGACAATGACCGTATAGGCAATATCCTTCTGATCCTCGATCCATAACCCAACATCAAAAAAGAGAATGCGAATTCCGTTTAGTGTATGAAAGAGTACTGCAAGCAGAAGGAGCATCTCAAGTATCAGTACATAAGGCGAATGCATTAAACTCATGACGGAATCGAATTTTTCTTCGCCAAGTGTTAACAGGAGCATGATCATAGCATTGATAACAATATAAGAGAGAAGAGTTACACCGGTTATCATATGCAGATACCTGAATATCATGCCTGTTCCCTTATGGTAACCTTTGGTGATTTTCACTATACTTAACCTTTATTTATAATGAGCTATTCTTTTATCATTGATTAAATATAAAAAAAGCCCGGATGCTTAATACACCCGGACTTTTTTATCCACACTTTTTGAAAGGGGAGAGGGGGGGGGGGAATCATTTCACATATATGAAACTTTTATTATATAATGAATGTTTTGTTCTAACCTGTATTAGATATTTTCCTGTTGAGACGTTGTTTTTATTAAGGTCTATAGTAATTACGCTTTTGTGGACATTACATTGTTGGGAAAATATTTTTCTTCCGTTTATACTGAAAATAGCTATTTCCGATATAGGATCACTGCTGTTTGCGTTATAATTAACCGACAGGATATTGCGCGTAAGCCTTATCGTAAAGCTCTTATTCTGATTCAAACCGGTAACTGGGGTAACTGGGGACGGAGCTTCTTTATTGCCTTATACTCTAGGGACGGAGGAAGTTTATAAGTTTTGTTTGTACTCTTTTGCTAACGGTTCTCCTTATTTGATTAATTCCGAAACTGATTGAGGACGGATTTTTAAATATTGAGCTATATAAAAACACCAAGCGGATAGTTGTTAATTCTAAAAACCAAGTTGTAATGATTTGTCATCAGGCTCCATGCGTAAAAAAAATATCCTGTCTGTAAAATCCTTCTTTTAAGAATATTCAGAAAATTAAATTCGATCAGAGTCATCAGAAAAGATAAGTCTTTCTTCGATGCCTCTGGACATAATATGATGAACGGTGTCAGGCACGGTAATTCTTGTTTTTCCCGGCATGTGTATAATATATATTATAAACTGATAAACTTCCTCCGTCCCTAAATGACTAAATGAGTGCGCTCCTCGTCATCACAAAAAATATTTATTAAAGTTATCCCAAATAAACATCCTCATAATCAGCACAATACTTCTTACGCATACACTTCCCGCACCATTCTCCTATCCAGACCTTATCAAACTGTTCCATGATCTGTTGTATCAGGTGTTGATCTCTTGTTATTATTCCATTTTCAAAATTTCTTTTATTGGGATTTTTGGCGCCCATGCCTGCACCGGTGAGGTTTGCGCTTCCGGCATAGGCAAATTCCCCATCGACAATAACGGCTTTAAAGTGGGCGCGCGGGCAGAGAATGCGTTCTATACCTTCAATAAGGTTCGGGTAGCGGTCAAAGTCTTCACGGAATGCGGGACCGGGCTCTTTTGAATGGATCAGCCTGATTTGCACACCATTATCAACAAGACCAGAGAGAACTGAAAGAAACGGTATCCACTTTCGCCCTTTGGGAACATGTAAATCTTTTATATCGGCAGTGGCGATCCACAGGAAATTTTTAGCATCCGGAACCTGTTCCTCCAATACCAGTTTGTAAATCTGCTCATTGGTTATGTATTCAGTTTTTCCCATTAATGATAGCCGGTTTTTTTCTGATTAACCATTCGTTTATAAATAGTGCCGCCACAATGATTACCCCACCGATAAGCAACCTTGGTATGTTGCCTTTTTCATGAAAGAAGAGAATTGAGCAGGCAATAGCCAGGGGTACTTTCATATTATTAAATATAGCAAGCGCACCTATGTCTGTTTTTTTTGCACCGTAATTCCATAAAAAGAAACAAAGGCCTGAGGCGACAGCTCCCAGGTATATTAATGTAAATATCTGTTTTGTGCTTACCTGGAGAGTTGACCATTCTGTTGTAGATAAAGCTGCAATGAAAGTAATAAGGAAGGCTCCAATATAGAGAAGACCGAAGACGTTTGCATCTTTTATATCGTTATATTTACTCATTATTTTTTTATACCATACCTGGCCCAGAGCAAAGCAGACGTTAGAAATCTGAATGATAAAAAATCCGGTTCTTATATCGCTTTGATGTATCTGTCTGTTAACAATTATCGCAGTGCCTATTATTGCCAGTATTGTTACAACTAAAAAGAAAAGATGAAAGCGCTTTTCTAAAATATCATTAATCAGAGTTACAAACAGGGGGGTGAAAATAGTAAAGATTGCTACCTGATAGGCTTTGAGGAATTGATATGAATAGATGTAGGTAATGTACATAAGCCCGTATTGCAGCATCCCAAGCACAACGAGTTGTGCTGCTAATTTTCGGTCTATGCCTTTTATACGCAGGAATGGCATAAATACTACGAGAGAGATAGACATGCGTATCCATGCAACAAAATTGGAATCAAGGCCTGTCAGGTTACCCTTAATAAGCCCGAAAGAGAATGCCCATATAAGCGATACAATTAAAAGGTAGGTCACATTTTTTCCTCAGATTAAACCGTTTTTGATTATATAATTGATAAAATAGTTTTATCTAACCCATACTATAAAGAATTGCTGTTTTGATTGTTGCCTTTGAGATTTTTATATATATATTTTCTTTTACATCTAACTATTAAATACAATATTTATTAACATTTATAATAAGGTAGAAAAGTATGAAGAAGACGTTGGTATTAACATTATTATTTGCTGTGGTATGTATTGGTATCTATTCGTGTGCCTCTCAATATCCCATGCTTTATAAGAAGGCTTATGTAGAAACACTTGAGTTGAAGGAGTATTGCCAAAAGAAAGAAATGAAGTCGATAACAACAATCAGGGCAGATTCTTTATACGTTGTTGCCACAAAGTTGATGAAAGATGGAAAGGATAAAGAAGCATACTATGTAATGGAGCTCGTTGTAATTCACTACCGCCTTGCACTTTCCTATAATGAGCTTGATAAGAGCAAGAAAAAAAACAAAGTGCTGGAGATGTCGTTAATAAAAGCACAGGATAAACTGGATACCTATAAGAAAGTATTAACAGAAATTGAATCCATGAAACCGTAAATGAAATGGGTGAAAAATGAGAAACAGTAATTCAATAAATATTAGAGTTGTGCTGCTTTTGCTTGTTGTGGCCGGTTATAACTTTACCAATGCACAATCTCCCTGGGATCCTGCTACTGAGACTGGTAAGGCAAAGGTAAAAAAACTCTGTATGGAGAAGAAAAAACTTGAGACAATTGACGACCTTAACTCATGTTTAGAAAAATTATACAAAGAATATGAAAATGAGGTGAGTATAAATGCAATAGACCTTTATACCAAAGCACTGGGAAAAATCGAAGTTTCCCGCGCTATTATTGCAAAGAAGCCCGACAGTGAAGAGGCTCGCGAAGCATTCCTGTCATGCTCGCTTTTTACCGAAGCCGCGGCCCTTCAGATATTGTCACGGTACAACGAATCCCAGGCATTCGCTCTTCAGATAGAGATTAATAAGGTTTTGAATGAGCTTAATAAGATACAGGAGAATATCAGCACCATTGAGCGCAGCAAAGCTTCCATGCTCAGGGTGGATCTGGATGCTGAAAAGTTAAAGGCGCAGAAACTGGAAGAGGAAGCCAGGAGAATGGCAGGGGAGGCTAACCGGAAATTTCAGGAATTGCAGAGCTCCCTGATTCAGGTAAAAAACGATGCCAGGGGTACCATAATTTCAATGTCGGATATACTTTTTAAAGTTAACAAAGCGGATTTAACAGCAGACCTTAAGACCAGCCTAGCCAAAATAGCAGGTATCCTGCTGGTCTTTAAAACATCCAATATTATTGTGGAAGGCCATACCGATAATCAGGGCTCTGCAGAATACAATCAGAAGCTTTCGGAAAGACGCGCGGAAAATGTCATGAACTTTCTTATTGAGCAAGGCATTGACAAAACCAGACTTACCTTTGTTGGATATGGATTAACCAAACCGATTGCGGACAACAGTACTAAAGAGGGAAGGCAGAAGAACCGCCGGGTTGACCTGATTGTTCAGGAGAAAAAAAAGAAGAAGCAGTAGATATATACATTATTAAATATTATTGAATTAATCATATTATGGGACTATTTATCATGATGGAGTTGAATGATGAGTAATGTGAGAAGAATATTTGTGGAGAAGAAAAAAGGTTTTGACGTCGCGGCACAGCACCTGTTCGTCGATTGTAAAGATTATCTTGGCATAAGGAATCTTGAAGGGGTGAGGATTCTTGTAAGGTACGATATAGAGGGTGTTTCAGATGAAGATTATCAGGCCGCCCGCACGACAATATTCTCTGAGCCGCCTGTTGATATAGTCCATGATGAGAATATTGAGATAGCAAAAGATGAATGTATGTTTGCAATAGAATACCTTCCGGGCCAGTATGATCAGCGGGCCGATTCCGCAGCACAGTGTATTCAGATCATGACACACGGCCAGGCCCCGGACGTAAAAGCTGCACAGGCAATTATTCTTAAAGGTAAACTGGGTGAGGATGATGTCAATACGGTAAAAAAGTATTTGATAAATCCGGTTGATTCGCATGAGGCAATGCTTGAAAAGCCTGAAACACTGAAGGAAGAGATAACAGTACCCGAGGAGGTGGAGACCCTTGCCGGTCTTACCACTATGTCAAATGATGAACTTGAAAAACTTCGCAATGAGCTCGGCCTTGCCATGAGCCAGGCTGATTTGCAGTTTATACGGAAATACTTTTCAGAAGAAGAGAAGCGGGACCCCACAATAACCGAGGTAAGAGTGCTTGATACCTACTGGTCTGACCACTGCAGGCACACTACCTTCCTTACCCGGATTAAAGAGGTGAAAATAGCAGACAGTCCTTTGACTGTTCCAATTAAAAAGAGCTTCGAGGATTACCAAAAAGCACGTCAGTTTGTATATGAAGATAAAGATAAACCAATGTGCCTGATGGATATTGCGAATATGCGTATGAAGGAGATGCGCAAGAAGGGTGAATTGGATGATCTTGTGCTGTCCGATGAAATTAATGCATGCACCATAGTTGTGGAAGCTGAGCTTGATAATGGAAAGAAAGAAGACTGGCTTGTGTTATTCAAAAATGAAACCCATAATCATCCTACGGAAATTGAGCCCTTCGGAGGAGCCGCGACCTGTCTTGGCGGTGCGATCAGGGACCCGCTCTCGGGACGCTCATACGTATACCATGCAATGCGTGTAACCGGCTGCGGGGATCCGCGTAAGACCCTGGAGGAAACACTTCCCGGTAAACTGCCGCAAAGGAAAATTAGTGTGGAGGCTGCACACGGATACAGCTCATACGGTAACCAGATAGGGCTGGCCACCGGTATTGTATCCGAAATATATAACGAAGGATACATCGCTAAACGAATGGAAATCGGAGCGGTTATCGGTGCAGCACCCAAGAAAAATGTCATACGTGAAAAACCTGTTGCAGGGGATGTGGTGATTCTTGTGGGTGGCCGTACCGGAAGGGACGGGTGCGGCGGAGCGACCGGCTCGTCAAAGGCACATACGGAAGAGTCTATTATAACCTGCGGAGCCGAGGTACAAAAGGGAAACCCGCCGACCGAGCGAAAAATCCAGCGCCTGTTCAGAAATCCCGAGGTAAGCAGAATGATAAAGAAATGCAACGACTTCGGCGCAGGCGGCGTATCCATTTCAGTAGGAGAGCTAGCAGATGGATTGTTGATTAACCTTGACGCGGTTCCTAAAAAATATGAAGGCCTTGACGGAACAGAGCTTGCCATATCGGAATCACAGGAGCGTATGTCCATAATGGTTGACAAAAACAATGTTGACCGCTTTGTACAATTTGCCCGGGAGGAGAACCTCGAAGCTACTCCCGTTGCCACGGTAACCGATGGTAACAGAGTGAGAATGGTACTGCGCGGCAAGGATATCGTTAATATAAGCAGGGAATTTATTGACACGAACGGTGTTATCCAGGATACGGTTATCGAAGTTGTTGCCCCTGATGAATCGAAAAATCCATTGTCAAGCACCCTCCCGGAAGTAGAAGCCCAGAGCAACCTTGAGCTTGCCTGGCTTGCCAATCTTGCAGATTTGAATGTGTGCAGCCAGCGTGGCCTGGTCGAGCGCTTTGACAGTACTATCGGAGCTGCCAGCGTGCTGTTGCCTTTCGGCGGAAAGTACCAGATCACACCGGCAGAGTGTATGGTCGCAAAATTGCCGGTGATGGAGGGAGACACCGTTACCGGTACTATTATGAGCTACGGATTTGACCCGACTGTTTCAACATGGAGCCCTTTTCATGGTGCTGTATACTCTGTTGTCGAAGCTGTATCAAAGGTAGTGGCAGCTGGCGGGGACCATAAAAAAATACGCATGACTTTACAGGAGTATTTTGAGAAGCTGTTGGATAAGCCAAAGCGCTGGGGAAAACCGTTCAGCGCTCTTTTAGGCGCGTTCCATGCACAGGAGGGATTCGGTATCCCTGCTGTTGGCGGTAAGGACAGTATGTCCGGTACCTTTGAAAATATTCATGTGCCGCCGACACTTGTAACATTCGCCGTATGCCCGACAAATGTAAATACAACCATTTCACCGGAATTTAAAAAGAGTGGAAGCACGGTCGTGTACATTCCCTGTAAACGGGGAAAAGACGAAATGCCTGATTTTGAATGGCTTAACAAACAGTATGAGCAGGTTACAAAACTGATAAAGGAAAAGAAGATTATTTCAGCTCATACTGTCAGAACCGGCGGCATTGCTGCCACTGTTACCAAAATGGCCATCGGAAATAAAATAGGTGTGGAATTTACAACTTCACTTGATAGAAATTACCTCTTCGGCTCGCATATCGGCTCGCTGGTGTGTGAAGTTGACAGTCAGTTCGACCCTGATAAGCTTTTTACCTCTGGCGAAAAATATAAAGTTCTTGGTAAGACGATTGATGAACCGTCAATTACTATTAACGGCACGGCCATTTCCCTTGATAAAGCCCTTAAAACATGGGAGGCAACACTCGAGCCGATCTTTCCGACGAAAGCAGAAATGCCTTCCGGTACTCCGACTGCTGTTTCTGATGACAGGAGAAGCGCAAGTAAACCGAAAGTCAAAATAGCAAAACCGCGTGTGCTGGTTACTATTTTTCCCGGTACGAACTGCGAGTATGACAGTGCAAGGGCGTTTGAACGTGCAGGCGGTATAGCGGATCAGTTTATTATAAAAAACCTCACCCCAAAAGATGTCGATGAAACGCTTGCTGAAATGGCAAAGCGTATTGACAATTCACAGATAATCATGATTCCCGGCGGATTCAGTGCCGGTGATGAGCCGGAAGGCTCAGGGAAATTTATCGCAGCAGTATTCAGAAACCCCGTTATAAAGGATGCCATCACACGGCTCATCAATGAACGCGACGGACTGATGCTTGGCGTTTGTAATGGGTTTCAGGCACTTGCAAAGCTTGGACTGGTTCCCTTTGGAGAGATCAGGGACATGGACGAGCACTGTCCGACTCTTACCTTTAATACTATAGGAAGGCACGAATCACAGATGGTGCGGACTAAAATTGTTTCCACTCTTTCACCATGGTTTGCAAATGTTAATCCGGGTGATGTCTATTCGTTGGCAATTTCCCACGGAGAAGGGCGATTTATTGCAGAAGATAGTGTCATGAAATCAATGATTGAAAACGGCCAGGTCGCAACCCAATATGTTGATATAGACGGTAATCCCAGCTATGATATCGAGTTTAACCCGAACGGCTCGCTCCATGCGGTTGAAGGAATCACAAGCCCGGACGGAAGAATCCTCGGTAAAATGGGCCACTCGGAGAGAGTTGGAACCAATGTAGCCAAGAATATTGAAGGTAATAAGGATCAGAAGATTTTTGAGGCAGGGGTAGGGTATTTTATTTAGGACAGGTATTGTTTGGGTTAAAAGCGTCTAGAATACTGCACACCTATTAAGCCTGATGCTGTTTCATGTTCACTTTCCCACAGTCTGTATTTCTTATTATACACCAGGCCGATAGTGCCAAATGTTAAAGACGTAGAGAATAATACTATACTACCTGTCAGGAAGATATTACCTCTTGTTTTGTAAGATGGATCCTTTTCATTTTCATAAGTATAATATGCTGGATTGTTATATTCATGATAGGATTTTAATGAAAGTAATAAACACACCATACTGCCGCCTAACATACCAAGGCTGGTAAATCGCTGCCATCGGCCGTTGTTATAGGGGTTGATTGTGTCTTTGTACTGAATAACCGAGTAGACATTTTGAACCAGTAGTCTTTTCTGATTATTTATCTCAGTAACTAACGTTTCTATACATTTTTCCAATACTTCGCTGACAGCTCCTTCAGCTTCAGTACCGGCTGCATTTATGATCTTACCGGTTTTTACATCAATTACTCTCAGGGACATTAAAAGTAGTTTGTCAAGCTTATCGATGCGGCCTATTGCAATCATTTCGGCTCCGAGCACTTGCCCCGCTTCAATAGCACACTCTGAGGATGAACAGGCAATTTGTTGAAATCCCTGTTCCTTAAGGACCGTTACCATCTCTTCCCGTTCGACAAGTGTAAAAGATCCTGTTTTTATTAATTCAGCCCGAAGTTTGTCTGTTATTATTTTTACTTCATATTCTTCGAATAGGTCAGACTTGAAATCAAGAAGCGCCATAGTTTTTTTGTCAATTGATGCAAGGTTGTCAATTGTTTTAGTATCTTCTAATTTTTTTCCGTATATAAGGCATTCTGCCATACCACTTACCATTATGCCGGCATTTGTATTTACAGGGAAGGATATCTGCTCTTCAAAAAACATTTTGCCTTTTTTATCCCATTTACTAATGTAAACGGTTATCGAGCTGTCAATTTTTATAATTTTCCCTGAAACGCCGCATGTTGCATTTTTCTCCCATATAACCTTTTTTCTCTTTTTTACATCATCTCCTATGAAGGTTTTCGATTGAATAATCTTAATATCTGAGCGGAATTCAATCTCCTGCTTCAGGAGTGTTATAATTATTGAAAGCCTCGTAGAGTCGTAATTTACTATCTCAGGTATGTCAAATACCCATACCCTTTCGGCATACAAAGTAGGTGCAGAAAAAAATAAAAATAATAGGCCAATGATTAAAGGTTTAATAACGGTTCTTTTTTTCATCTGTTCAGCTAAATTTAAGGATATTTTAAAAAAACACTTTTAATAATCTAAAAAATCTTTTATCGGCGTTTAGCTTTTTTACCACCGGTATATTTTTGTTTTTCTTTGACCGAAGAGATTGTCATTTGATGTAAAATAACCGGGACCTGTGACGCTGCAAATCCGAATCTTCCATGATCCGAAGGATAGATGTTTCCACTGTAATTGAGAAGTGTCTCCTCTGAAGTTCTTAAGGTTATTTTCCCTTTATTAATAATTAATATTAGGCGATTTGTATTATTAAAAAAATCAGGTGATAGTGAGATCTTTTTTATAATCCTTGTCTTCTTTTTCTTGACTGATAATAGGCTGAGCTTTTTATCCTTTTTTGAAAATCTCAGTGCAATTTTTCCATTACTGTTTTTCCGGAAAAAGATTTCAAAGGAGCTGTTTTTATCACCTTTCCCCAGTGATACAAGGAGATTCATCACGAAATTATCAAGCCGGTACTTTGTAAATTCAATATACCGCGTTTTTTTACCCTTGCCAAGCAGAATACACCCGGCATCGGTAAAGTGCCATGGAAGTGGTGACCTGCTTTCAGAGGTATATTGATACCACCAGGTGGATTTCAGGTTAAAATAGTCGGAAAACCAGAAGGAGAGCAGCCCAGGCTCGTATGAATGCGAAGTTTTAAGAAGGTTGTCAGGTACTTCTGAAACAGTTAAGCTGTCAAAAGAGGCTTTGCTTTCTACCGAGTAGAACCCGATCCTTCCCTGATTGGAATATTCGGCCTGTGATGAAAATATGCATTTTTTATCTAAAAAGCAGGAGATGTTTTTCCCGGCAGCATTTATCGCCATTGTATACCATTTGTCAGTTATATCGATACCCGGTTTTTTCTCCATTATGACAAACCAGCCGAACGGTCGTTTGCAATGGTAAGCTATCTGTGCTTTATCTGTTTCTCTATGGATTCTGAAAAGATAAAAACCGTCGGACGTTTCCCTGAAGATAAGGCCGGCTCTGCTGTCATCATGCTCATCAGAAATCTTCAACCTGGCCTGTACAGTATAGTTTTCCCATGTTGTATCGCCAAGGTAGATAGCATGGAGGACTTCATTGCTCTCGAATTGATTGAGGGTGCTCTTTTCAAGGAACCATGTCCGTTTGTCAGTACCGCCGGTATACTGCTCCCACGTTTCAAATGTTTTCGGATCATCGAAATCTTCTTTAAACAGTAATTTTTCAGATTCATACTTATATGATACTTTACTGCCTTCAGTATCTTCCCTTTTCTTTCCGGTATATACAGTAAGGTTTCTTTCGGGTGTTAATGTAACGGTAATATCCTGAGTTTTGTCGAATACCATTCCTTTTATCCATGTTTCATAACCGTCTTTCATAATGCATATTTCATGCCAGCCCCGGGTAGCGCTTATTTTTTGAGAAGGATTTAATTTCTTCTGTTGCCAATCCAAAAATATGGATGCGTCGGAAAGATTTGTTTTAATGGTAAGGGCTACGGTATCACTTCCATGACTCTTAAGTGATATATCCTTTAGGAGGGAGTCAACAAAGTGGCATGGTACGATAAAGTTAACACCGGATGCGAACAGCAACCTTACGACACCGATAACGTTACCGTTTTCGTTGGTAACCGGCCCTCCGCTGTTCCCCGGGTTTACCGGTGCGTCAATCTGTATTTTTGAAAGGGTACCCCGGTCGTCATGCCGGAGGGCTGAGATTGAGCCTTTGCACACGGTAATCTCCGGCCCGCGCTGTATCACAGTGAACTGGTCGCCAAAGGGGTAGCCGAAAACCCATATCGGCATTGTCTCAGACAGCTTTTCATTACTGTCAATAGTTATAAACGGCGTCTCGATGCTCTCTTTTGTCCGCAATATAGCAATATCATTATCTTTGTCCAGGGTGAGAATCGTTGCAGGTATTACCTTGTGATCTTTAGAACCGCTGTTTTGGATAATATTTATCTGTGTAATCGGGGCGGGAAAAGTGAGGTTGTAAATTGAAAGCTGCGGCTGAACAACATGGTAATTGGTTAAAATATGGCCATATTTACTTATGAAAAATCCGGTGCCTGTTGTCGGTATCTCATCTCCGGTAAGCGGAAACTTGTGCTTGACCTTGATATATACGGTTGATTTTTTAATGTTGTCGATTGATTCTTCAGGAATTGATGCGCTATAAATAGATATAAAGCTTATTATTATAATTAGCAGGAATATTTTTTTCATTACAGAGCCTTTAAAAATTTAACCGAATATGTTTTCTATATTGTAATAACGTTTTTCAAATTTGTCAAACATAGTTGCAGAATTAAGAAATATAATTTGCACTACCGGTGATAAGGACTATACAAAACTATTGTTGTTTCCCACAGCATTTCTTGAACTTTTTGCCGCTGCCACAGGAACACGGATCATTTCTTTTTAATTTTGGCTCTGATCGGATGACCTGCTTAGGTGTAGGAAATTCAGCTCCATAGTAATACCAACTGTTATTATACTTCGTAAACTTGCCTATTTCGTGATGCCTGTTTGTCAGACCCTTATCAATGTAATGAGCAACAAATTCAACCTTTCCTTCCGTATCATTTGGGCCGCCGTCTTCTGTATTAAGGATTTCCAGTTTCTGCCATTGTGCTTTTTGAGACCATCTGCGAATACCTTCTTCATCAAACTGCCCCAGCTTTTCAGGCAAAATCGTGTTGGTAATATAGGCAATTTCTTTTTTAACATAGGCACTGTACCTTGAACGCATGAGCTCTTCCGGGGTTTTGGCAAAGCGCTTTCCATTAATAAGAGGCTCACAACATTCCGAATAGTTTTTTTGCGAGCCACAGGGGCATTGTTCCATACTACTTGTTTTCCTTTAATCTGAATTTATTATAAGAATTGCTTAGTTTAGCATAAAATAATAAGAGCATAATATAATTATAAGATTTCTGCAGATTTTGTTTTATTGCTTCAAAAAAAAACGGGAAAAACCTTTCGATTTTTCCCGTTACTTTTTTAATAATTAAAATTTTATCTTACTATTCAACCTTAAAAGCAATGAAAAAGGACTGCCCCTCACGCTCAACATAAAGAAGAATAGAATCTTTGGATTTCGCGCGGCTGATAATTTTTTTAAAAACTTTTACATCGTTGACTATGACAAAATCATTATTCTGGACTTTTACTTTTTTGATGACGTCATATTTTCTCAGTCCTTTTCGGGCAGCCCATGACGAGGAAGCAATATCGAGTACGACGATCCCTTTTACCTTTGCTCCTAATCCAAGGCGGTCTCTCATTTCCCTGGTTATATTTCCGACCTTGAAACCGACCTTTTTTGTCACGTCAACCTCGGCCGGTTTTTTATCTTCTGTCTTCTTGTCCTTTGAGGATAATTTTTTGATCTCTTTTTCATCCCTGCTTGCAAGGGTAACTGTGAGTTTCATTTTTTTACCATTGCGAATAATTTCAACGGGAACTTTTTTGCCCGGCGTAATACCGGCGACAGTATTTCTGAGAGAATTGGCGCCTTTGGTTTCAATGCCGTCAATTGTTAAGACTACATCACCGGTTTTTACCCCCGATTTTTTAGCTGGTTGACCATCGAAAACGTCGTTAATTAAAACGCCTTTTCGTGTTTTAAGTCCCAACGCTTCTTTCATTGCATGGTCAATATCACTGATTTGCACACCGAGCCAGCCACGAGATACAGCGCCTTTATAGATAAGCTGCTCCATTATTCTTCGCGCCATGTTGATGGGGATCGCGAATCCGATACCCATGTAACCACCGGAGCGCGTATAGATCATAGTATTGATGCCGATCAGCTCTCCTTCAATGTTAACCAGTGCCCCACCCGAGTTACCCGGATTGATTGCAGCATCGGTCTGGATAAAATTCTGGTACATGGAGATACCGCTTTGATGGCGGCCAAGTGCGGACACTATGCCGGTAGTAACCGTTGACGAAAGGTTGAATGGATTACCCACAGCCAATACCCAGTCACCGGGACGCAGTTTACCTGAATCTCCCAGGTAAGCAACCGGAAGGTCATTTACTTTTTCTTTAATTTTTATTACTGCGACATCGGAAAGAGAGTCAACACCAACGATTTCAGCTTCAAATTCACGTTCATCGTGCGTTTCTACGGTAATTTCGTCTGCATCACCGACAACATGGTAGTTTGTCAGAATATAGCCGTCTTTTGATACAATAACACCGGATCCGACTCCTGAGGTGCGTCTCTCTTCCTGCCTTTCCTGTGGTCTTTTCTGTTGTTGTTTTCGCCGCGGGGCGCCGAAGAATTCTTCAAAAGGATTATTATAGAAAAATTGAGAGAATGGATCCCGATAGATTACGGTGTCTATTTTTGTTGAAGTAACCGATACAACCGTCGGAATAACCTCATCTGCAATATCCGCAAAGACATTCCTGAAAGATTCAAACTGAGCGGATTTTTTTATTGAAGGTTTTTTCTCCGCCCCAAAGGTAATGGAGTCCTTTTGCGGTTTTTTATTGTCGGCAAAGGAGAATTTACAATTAAAAATAAAAATACCGATTGCCAGGATTGAAATGATATAAACGGGGATAAATGGTTTTGAAAACTTTTTCATGATATTGTCCTCCTCATGTTAGTTATATAAACTCCAGCCTCCAAAATAATTTCGAGTGCAGAATGAATTTATTGTGTTTATAGGATGAGAAGCTTTAGAATTCTTTAGTAGTTTTCTGGTCAGGTAATACTATGTTTGAGGTCCCACCCTCAACAAAAGATTGCTCTGAAACCCTCGTTATTATTGCCTTTTCAGTAAATTCTCTCAGTGTTAATGCGCCGTTATTACACATTGTAGCCCGCAGTTTGGCCAGAGTGACATCCAGAACATCGTTTACCGAACCGACGATAGGCACGTATCCATCAATGCCCTCTTCGAATTTCATGGTTGTATCGGTTGCTTCATCGCTATAGCGCTGCCAGTTGCGAGCCCTGTTTGAGCCTTCTCCCCAGTAAGGCTTGAAAAGGCGTCCGCTCATGGATATCTTCGGAGGGGGGCTTTCGTTTGTCATGGCAAAGTAGCGCCCCATCATGACAAAATCAGCGCCCATTGCAAGGGCAATAATAATCTGGGTATCGTTTGCAAGACCTCCATCCGAGCAAACCGGTATGTACATACCGGTTTGCTTAAAATAGTTATCACGTTCAGCGATAACCTCAAGCAGGGCCGAAGCCTGGCCCCTGCCGATGCCTTTCTGTTCGCGGGTAATACAGATGGAGCCGCCGCCTATACCCACCTTGACAAAATCAACACCAGTCTCTTCTGCAAGGTATCGGAAGCCTTCGGCAGAAACGACATTGCCGCCACCCAATGCAACTGTGTCACCGTATTTTTCCCGTATCCACAGCGCAGCTTCCTTTTGAAATTCCGAATAGCCGTCTGAGGAATCCATGGTAAAGACATCCGTTCCGGCCTCAATAAGAGCCGGTACGCGCTTTTTGAAATCATGGGTGTTAATTGCCGCGGCAACTACCAGCCGTTTTTCGCTGTCAAGAAGCTCTTCCGGATTGATTCTGTGATCGAAGAAATCTTTTTTAAATACAAGTGCGTCTAAGTTGCCTTCTTTATCGAGAATAGGAAGGCACTCTTTTTTGTGTTTATGCAAAAAGGAATTGGCATCATGAAGAGATATCCCGATTGATCCATGGACAACCTTTTCCCTGGGTGTCATATAGTGGGAGACAGGTTTTTCAAGGTCGTCCTCATATTCCCAGAAGTCTTTGTCGGTTAGAATACCTAAAAATTTTCCCTTACTCGTTCCATCGTGGGTTACCGCTACGGTGGAATGGCCTGTCTTATTTATCAATGAAATGGTATCCTTAAGCAGGGTATCCGGTTTTACATTAGAATCACTTTCAACAAAACCCGCTTTATGGTGTTTCACACGTGAGACCTTTGAGGCTTGTTTATTAATAGGCTGGGAACAGTAAATAAAGGCAAGGCCGCCTCTGCGGGCAAGCGCAATTGCCATTTTTGCACCGGAGACTGCCTGCATACTTGCTGAAACAAAGGGAATGTTCAAAGAGAGCCTCGGTGTTTCATCTTTTTTAAATCTGGTAATAGGGGTTTTAAGCGATACATTTGAAGCAATGTGTTGTTTCTCCGTAAGTCGCGGTATAAGCAGGTATTCAGAGAATGTTCTTGAAATATCCGATAGTATTTTTGCCATATTCACCTCTATATTATTGATAAAACTTAAATATATTGCCTATAAAGTTAGCATATAAAGTTTGAAAAAGCAAGATAAAATGTGATATTTCTTTAATATAATTAACATCATTCTTAATAAAAATTTTAATGCTGAACACAATTTATGCCGGATAAAGTATTTTATTTATTTAAAATAAACTAAGACTATTTTTTAGCTGTTTTTTTTCAAATGAGGTAGAATAGATGGATTTATTGAGTTTATCTGATTTGAAATCCAATTTTAATGAATTCATTGGCATAGTAACCGATTTTATCGGACAGCAACAATGGCTTGCTATTTTTATTTTATTGCTTATTTCGTTTATTCTTGAGCGAATCTCAATATTTTTCTTTAAAAAAGTATTAAAAATTACCCGCAAGACTAAAACGGATCTTGATGATCGTATTATTGCAAAATCATCACGCCCTATCGGCAATTATATACTTCTGTTAGGTTTATATATAATCGTTCAGATTTTTAAATTTCCCGGAGCTCCGGTTGATATAAAATCGATAATTCTCACCGGGGTTAAAATTGCAGTTGTAATAAATACAATTTGGTTTCTCATAAGGCTGACCGATGTTTTTGGTAAATATCTTTTCTCAAAGGCTGCTAAAACCAGATCACGCCTTGATGATCAGCTTATACCTATATTCCAAAAAACTATTAGAGTATTTCTATATGCTATTTGTATTATATATATCATTCAGGCAATGGGTTACTCCATATCAGGTATTGTTGCCGGTTTAGGTATAGGCGGACTTGCGGTTGCCCTGGCCGCAAAAGATACACTTGCGAATTTGTTCGGATCCATTACGCTGATCACTGACAGGCCATTTCGTGTGGGCGACTGGATCAGGGTAGGTGACGATGAAGGTTATGTTGAGCAGATTGGTTTCAGGTCTACCCGTATCAGGACATTCCCCAAGACACAGATTACTATACCTAACTCAATAATAGCAAACACATCGATAAATAATTTTTCCCGTATGCCTAAAAGACGAGTCAAAATGACTGTTGGTGTTACTTATGAAACAACCGCCGATCAGATGGAAGCAGTAGTTAA
>JAUXBV010000482.1 GCA_030619215.1 Fibrobacterota bacterium
AATGATGACAATGACACTGATTAGCATATACTTCTCTTTAAAGTATTTAAAAGAACCAAAAGTAACATGGTTATATTCATCTGCGATATTTGCAGGGCTCGCTATAGGCACAAAGTATATATTTCCAATCCCATTAGCATTTATATTAGCAAAATATTTTAACGACAGAAAGTTAAAAATAAATTTTTGGGATATGCACCTCTGTAAAGCTATTGGGTTAGTGATATCAACTTTTTTATTTACAACGCCTTATTTACTTTTTAGCTTCAATGAATTTTTGAATCATTTGTTTTTTGACCATACACATTACATGTATAGTTCTGCAGGCAGCGAGTCTGAATACTCTTTATTGTTTTATTTGAAATTCTTATTTACAGGGGGTGTTACTCCTCTTTTATTTATAGCCTCTGTTGCAGGGATAACCTATACCATTGCTAATAAGACAATAGAATCTATTGTATTATTTAGCGTTCCAATAGTATGGCTTTTATTTTGCAGCTTTTATACAATCACTGCTTTCCATGTTGTAATGATAATAACCTTACCTTTTGTAATAGGTGCAGGTGTTATAGTGAATAAAATAGCAACGAATTGGGGCAGATGGTTAATTCTAGCAATTGTAAGCATTATCCCATTATTTAAAGACATTAAACACATAGCATACATTAAAAAGCCTGATATTAGATATACTGCCGAGCAGTGGATTGATACACACCTACCAAGTGGAAGTGTGATTGCTCGTGAGGAGTATACTCCTTTTTATGATGAGAATAAGTTTAAGAGTGTTTACATCGGTATCTGCGGTCTTGCGTTCATAACACCTGATATAATTAGAAAAAAAGGATATGACTATGTTATTTCTGCTTCTCATAAGCGTTTCTTGGCTACTCCCAAAAAAAATGTAAAGGAAATTGACAATTACAATAACATATTACGTGAATTTGAGGTAATTAAGGAATTTGATCCGGGCAACAGGTATCGAGGTGGTAAGATACGGATAATAAAAATTGAATAGAAATTTTCTCATACCTATCATCACCATCTCAACTATTTATATCTATATATGCTCACCTAAATGTAATTACTATTGTTAGCTCTAATAATCCAGATAATAAAATCTCTTTAAATTATTTACTTCATGTCAATAAATTTTATACTATAGATTAATTACACCTTACTCTTTAACGGCGGGTTTTAGTATATTATGAACTATCTTTTAATAACTATTAATACTACAAAGGAACAACGACGGGGAAGAAATGAAAAGCGATCTTAAAATAAAAGACCTTATAAAGGGGAACAAAACATTCCTTATTGCCGGGCCTTGCAGTGTAGAGTCGGAAGAGCAGATAATGCGGACAGCTACGGAGTTGGCAAAATACGAAGTAAATGCCATTCGCGGTGGTATATGGAAGCCACGTACCAGACCCGGCTCATTTGAAGGTGTCGGAGGCGATGGTTTAAAATGGCTGAAGGATGCAGGCTCAGCGGTGAATATCCCTGTTACGGTTGAGGTTGCTACGCCGGAGCATATTGAAGAGTGCCTGAAACATGACATAGATATTCTCTGGATAGGGGCGCGAACGACAACAAATCCTTTTTCTGTACAGATACTTGCAGATGCACTGAAAGGGATAGATATCCCGATAATGGTCAAAAATCCCATGAGCCCTGATGTTGATTTATGGATAGGCGCATTTGAACGGCTGTATAACGCCGGTGTAACCAAACTAATTGCAGTTCATAGAGGCTTTTCTTCCCATAAAAAAACGGTTTACCGAAACGTTCCGAACTGGCGAATACCCATTGAATTCAGAAGAACCGTAAAAAGTATTCCCATTATTTGCGATCCCAGCCATATTTGCGGCAATACAACCCTGCTGCAGTCCATAGCCCAGGAAGCAATGGATCTTCTGTTCGATGGCCTCATGATAGAAGTACACATCAATCCGAAGGAGGCTCTCAGTGATGCCAAGCAGCAGATAACTCCGCAAGAGTACGGTACATTAATCGAAAATCTGCATGTAAAGAAACCCTATACTGATGATGAAGATTTCTTCAAACTCATCGGTGAAATACGCCAAGAGATTGATGGCGTTGATAATAATATAATTGACTTACTGGCAAAACGGATGAACCTCTCCAAACAAATCGGCACCTTTAAAAAAGGGGCGAATGTTTCACATTACCAGCCTGACAGATGGAATGAAATCATTAAAAGCAGGACAAAAACCGGCGCCGAGAAACATCTAAGTGAAGATTTTATCTATCGGGTCTATCAGTATATACACGAAGAGTCAATTCGCCAGCAGGAGGATATGCCGGAGTAATATCTCCTTGCGATATGAATAACGAGGGTGCGGATTTCCTACTCTCGCACACTCGTCAATGTAGCTTTAATTGCCTTCCGTTGTTTTAAGGCTTTACCTTACCAATACAAACCTTCCCATCTGTATCGCATTATCAACACGCAACTGAAACAGGTAAATCCCCTTTGCCAACTCATTGCCAAGGCCGTCCCTTCCATTCCATAGAATGGAATGCCTTCCCGCGTTCATTTTGGAGTTAACCAGCGTGGTTATTACTCTCCCATTTAAATTATATACCCGAAACTGAACATCCGTTGCTTTCGGTAATGTCAGGTTGATAGTAGCGGGGATTCTAAGGGGATTCGTATAGGTAAATTCCACTTTTGAACCATAATCTTCTACACCATTCGGGATCGTATTCACCTGATCACTGAAAATCGCTGACAGCGCTCCCCAGTTACCGTCCGAGTCCTTACCACGCACAAAAACAATTCCTTCTTCTCTATCATTCGGTAAATCTTCGGGAAGAGTTGCTTCAACCTCCTCGATTTTCGAATCAAAGCTTCCGTCTGCTGCCGGCATTGGTATTGCTGTTGCTCCCGGTACCCACGGTGGGTCGGTGATGTAATATTCCGCTTCTGTAATATTTTGAGTAGGAACAGTCTGTCCATACCGTGTATCATCAATAGTGGCGGTGAGCGTTTTACCGTTAACCGCTAAGTCAATCGCATCAGGCCCTTCTGCAATGTTTACGGGATCGCGACAGGCTTTTAGTGCATACACAAATGCTGGAAGGTTTCCCGGTACAATATCATTTTCAAAATAATCACAATTTTGAAAGAATGATGTTCCAAGCTCAAACAAACATGCAGCAGCAGCCCCGGCTTCATAATATGCATAACTATATGCAAGCCCGGGCCTGTTGGCAACGGCATCATATCCGTTAAAGTAGGTAAATTTGCGTGCTAAATTAATCATATCGGACGGTTTGTATATTATCTCCCCATAACTATGTAAATCGATATAAATTCCTTTAACCGAATTATCTTCAAATATTTTATCCATATAAGCCTGTAGAAACTGCATCTCCGGCTCTGATGCAGCACTGGGACCGGGAAAAGTCAAGCTGCATTCATCTGATGACCCCGCCCAATTTTGATCGGCGTTTCGATTGAGATCAACTCCCCTGTACCTGGGCTCTTGAGGACAGTAATCAGTATTGGTATTTTTTCGCCACGATTCACCATCTTCTGCATGCTTACGGCCATCCGGGTTTATAAAAAACATTGCGTGAAACTCATGATAATTCAACATCCAGGTAACATCAGCATCCTTACCGTAATTTTCAACA
>JAUXBV010000335.1 GCA_030619215.1 Fibrobacterota bacterium
ACGTTGCGTAATCCCACCAGTTAAGCTCTCCCGTGGTAAAGTCAAATACAAGGGTATACCAGAGAATAAGCGATAAAGCAGCAGTAAAAAATTCAACCAATGGATATTGTATAGAAATTATCTCTTTACAACCAGCGCATTTGCCACGGAGGAATACATAGCTGAGAATCGGGATATTCTCATGAGGAGGTATTGGGCGCCCGCAAGCAGGGCACCTTGAACCGGGCATAATAATTGACTCTTCTCTGGGTAAACGGTATATCAGGACATTAAAAAACGAGCCCAGAATAAGGCCGACTATTACAACGAGTAATGGTTGAAGAAGAAATAAATATTCCATATTTGAACGGTGACTGCTATTGTTTACTTACAGGGAAAGATAAAGAAGAATTAATCATGCTCAAAACGAATCAATTTTTTCTTTTATCTTATCGATTTTTTCTTTTGATTTTTTCAGTTCTTTAACAGGTTTTGATTTTTTAATATCATTGTAATATCTTCTGATTTTTTTTCCCCTTGGAACCGTAAGCCTGACCGGCACTTTAGAAAGTAATTTATATGTTGCGGAAGAAGTGTACGCTGTCCTCTTTTTTGAATAAGGGAGCAGGGTAATCGATAGAATAAAAATGAAAATGACAAGGGCTGCCTTGCCCAGCCCCATAATACCACCGAGCAATCTGTCAAGCCACCCGAAGATTGTCAGGTGAACCAGTTTTTTTATCATCCAGCCAATGACAATTAACGAAAAGGCAATAATTAAATAGGCCAGTACAAATGCTATTATTGTTTTTATCTGTGAGGCTTTCTGAAGGAAGCCCAGTTTATTATAAATCAGCGGGTAGGAAAAATATGCCCCGATAAAGCCGCCAAACATGGCTGCCAGGTGAAAGATCTCTTCTATAAACCCATTTTTAACCCCAATACCAACAAATACGGCGGTAACGCCAATTGCAATTATGTCGAATGCCTGCATTGAAAGTTTATATCACCTTTTTAAAGTTAAAAAGGACGAGGTTTCAAACTCGCCCTTTGTATTAAAAGTAAAGATTATTCTGCATATACCTTTTAAAGCTCTTCTATACCAACGACTCCATTATCTTCCATGTAGAATATTTTTAGTCCACCCTGTTTGTAGGTCCACTTTTCCTGCTGTGCCCACGGTTGCTGGACTATTTCAATCGATTTTGGTTCGTCAAGGAGAAATCGAACGGTTTCCGTTTTCATACCAACTTCGAATCTTCCGTCGTAGATACATGCCTTGTCAAGTTCGGGTAAGTCCGGGTGGTCCTTGATATATTGATCAATTTCAAGCTGGGTGGGTTTTATAAAATTTTTATTGAAACAGCCGGAAGAACCTACTGCCAATGAAGCAATCAGTGCGATAAGTGCTATGTTAAATAATCTCCTTGTCATTTTCAAATTCCTCCTCGGTATAGTAAATTTTAACTATTCTGTTAATTCCAACTATTTCTAATGTATCCTTAACAAAATCGTTGGGTGAGATAATTATTAATTTTCCGTTTTTTCTCGTTAACGAGTTATGAGTAAAAATTATAACATTCAATGCACCGCTATCAAGGTATGTAACATCCGCCAGGTTTAATGCAATATAATTAATGTCTTTATCTAAAAGCCCCTGGAAAATTGATTTTAAGTGTACTGAGTCTTGTAACCTGTTGATTTTGCCTCTAATATCTAAAACGTGAAAACCCTTTTTTTCGTGCTCTTTGATATTCATTAGATATTATTCTCCCGGAGTGGGGATACAAAAATAAAGCTATTGTTTAAATATAATAAAAAGAACCTAAAAAATAGAAAGAATATTCATAGATTTAAAGAATATTTTACAGAAAATTAATAAAAGCCATGAATTTCAGGCAATAGCGGTCTATATATGTCATTGAAGTATTTGCGCTGAACATATATTTTATTGTGATTAATATGTTCGATCTTAGCAAAGGTGTGCTTTATGAGTTTCTTTGAAATTAAATGCCCCATGTGCAAGGGCACTATCTGGGTCAACCCTTCTACGGGGAAAATAGCAGACCATAAATCCGCAGATCATAAGAAAATCGATCTCGATGATTTCCTTAAGTCACAGAAGGACAGGGGATCAAAATTAGAACAACAATTTATAAAGGCAAAGGAAGAACAGCAGAAAAGGAAAGTGGAGATGAATGAGAAATTTAAAAGGACAAAGGAACACCCTGAAGAATTTCAAGGTGATTATCAGTCACCATTTCAATGGGATTAAGGAGGATGTATATGAGGATTTTATTTAAAATAATGGCACTGAGTGTTATTATCACACTAATCTCAAGCTGCTCTGCTGAAAAAAGTAAGGAAGCCGCTACCAACGAAAAAAAGGAGGATAAGTTGACGCTACAAGAACCTGTTGAGAATACCGAACCTGTTGAACAGGAACCTGTCGAGAATGAAGATGTTAAAGATATGCCGGAAGGTCTCTATGCAAAGATGGAAACCAGTAAAGGTATTATAATGATTGAGCTTGAATTCGAGAAAACCCCAATGACAGTTGCGAATTTTGCCGGCCTTGCCGAGGGAACAATTAAAAACAGCGCCAAATCATTGGGCTCTCCCTACTATGACGGTATTATATTCCATCGCGTGATTCAAAACTTCATGATTCAGGGCGGTGACCCCACCGGTACCGGACGTGGAGGGCCGGGTTATAATTTTTCCGATGAGTTTCACCCCTCACTCAGGCACAATAAACCCGGTATGCTGTCAATGGCAAATTCCGGACCAGGTACTAACGGCAGCCAGTTTTTCATTACGCATACCCCGACACCGCATCTTGACAACAAGCATTCCGTATTCGGGCATGTTATTGAGGGAATGGATGTTGTTAACAGTGTTGCACAGGGAGATGTAATCAAGAAAGTGACAATTCTGCGGGTAGGGGAGAAAGCAAAGGCTTTCAAAGCAGATCACGAATCTTTTCAGGAACTGCAGCGGAAATACAAACAAAGCCACTAAAATTTTATCCTTTTTGAGGTCCTTGTAAATGAAGACGCACAAAGCAGCGCTACTTTTGGTTATTATACTCACATCCTTTTTAAGTTTCAGCCAGACAGATACATTGAAACAACCGGTTGAAGAAAATCCGGATATATCATCAACGGATAACCAAGAAAGAGAAGAGGGACTGTACGCTGAGATTAAGACAAGTAAAGGAACTATTGTCTGTAAACTTGAATTTAAAAAGGCTCCTCTGACCGTGGCAAATTTTGTCGGCCTCGCTGAAGGCAGTATCGATAATGTTGCCCGTAAACCGGGAGAGCCGTATTATGACGGCATTATGTTCCACCGGGTGGTTCCGAACTTCATGATTCAGGGTGGCGACCCGACAGGTACCGGGCGCGGCGGACCCGGTTATATGTTTCCCGATGAGTTTCATCCGTCCCTGAAACATGACAGACCGGGGATCTTGTCAATGGCAAATGCCGGACCCGGCACCAACGGAAGCCAGTTTTTTATCATCCATGTTGCCACACCGCACCTGGATAACAAACATTCTGTTTTTGGCCATGTTATTGAAGGTATGGAGGTTGTCAACAGCATTACGCAGTATGATATCATTGAGAAAGTAACAATCCTGAGAGTCGGCGAAAAAGCTGAAGCATTTAAATCGGGTTCCCATGAAGCGTTTAATACACTACAGGAAATTGTGAAGGAAGCGGTAAAGGAAAGCGAGATTGCAAAGAAAAAGATCAAAGAGAAACAGGAAAAAGAAAATGAAAAAGCAAAAGAGCTGGTAAAAAAACAATTTACTGATGCAGTAAAGACAAAATCAGGTCTCATGTACATTATTACTGAAAATGGCAGGGGAAAAACGCCTAAAAAAGGAACACGTGTAACGCTTCATTATACAGGGAAATTTTTAGACGGAGCTGTTTTTCATAATTCACGGGATTATAAAAAGCCCTTTTCATTCAAAGTTGGTGTTGGAGATGTCATCAAAGGCTGGGACGAAGCATTTTTAACCATGAAAAAGGGTGAAAAGCGCACTTTGATTATTCCTCCTGAGCTTGCTTATGGCAATCGGATAGCCGCAGGAGTTATACCGCCCAACTCATGGCTTATATTTGACGTGGAGTTAATTGATTTTTAAGGGCCAATCACATCGTTTTAGCATGCCGCTTATGGAACATTTTGCTGTTTTATTTGCTTTGAATTAATTGTGTCAATTATTTTCTAACGTTTCCGACTATATGCACTGTATGAATTTGCTAATAAATTTGTAGATATATTTTGTAATTGGAGGACACATTGAAGAAATATAATGCTGCATCGATACACAACGTCTGCCTGCTATCACATGGTGGTGTCGGCAAAACAACATTACTGGAAGCTGCCTGTTATACATCCGGAGCAACACATAAACAGGGCAAGGTAAACAATGGAACAAGCATTTTTGACACCCGGCCCGATGAAAAAGAGCGTCAGATGACTATATCTATGGCCGTTGGCACATGCGAGTGGAGCAATGAAAAGATAAATTTTCTTGACACGCCCGGCTTCCTTGACCTGTTGGGCGATGCCAATGCCGCAATGAAGGTTGTTGAGACCGCGGTCATCCTCATTGATGCGGCCTCTGGCATACAGGTCGGCACTGAGCTGGTGTCCCGCATTGTTGAAGAGAGCGGCGTGCAGAAGATGTTCTTAATAAACGGCATGGACCGGGAGAATGTCGATTTTGACAAAACGCTTAATGCGGTAAAAGAGGCATACGGCACATCAGTCGCCCCGCTGCAGATTCCTATCGGATCAGGCGCGGGTTTTAAGGGAGTCGTTAACCTTATTACAAAAGAAGCGTTTGAGTACGCAGCCGGCGGTAACGGAAAAGGCAAGAAGATCGAGATACC
>JAUXBV010000361.1 GCA_030619215.1 Fibrobacterota bacterium
CCTCTCATCATTTTAAGCGCATGTGGTAAGATTTGTATAAGCAGTTCCGTACAGAAGGAAGCTCCCTTTACTGAGCCGGGGAGATTAATAATAAGTGTATTACCTTTTATTCCTGCCATGCCTCTTGACAGTACTGCATTGATCGTCTGTTTTATTGATTCATTTCTCAAATATTCTGCAATACCGGGAATTAACCGGTCACAGAATCTCTCTGTAATATCGGGAGTGTTGTCACGGGGGCCGATACCGGTGCCTCCTGTCGTAATGATCACATCTTTATCAGGATGAGAGGAAAGGGCCTCTTTAATAGCGTTTGCATCGTCTGAGACAATCAAACGTTCAATAGCCGCTTCCGGGAGCTTTTCAGCAAGTATGCTCTCAATCGCAGGCCCGGACTTATCTTCATAAACACCCTGTGACGCCCTGTCAGATATCGTAAGTACCAGTACTTTCATTGATTATCTCTCCGCCTTTAATAACTTTTGTAAAGATACCGCGGCGTGGCATGATACAATCGCCGACCTGTTTTAATATCGCGCATCCCTTATGGCACTTTTTACCGATTTGCGTAACTTCCAATTCAACGTCGCCGATTAAAAGTTTTGTCCCAATAGGAAGGGTGTAGAGCTCAATACCTTTTGTGGTGATGTTTTCGGCAAAATCACCGGGCTTGAGTGCGTCAAATTTCTCGCGCATTTTGTCAATGTCTTCAATTGCAAGAAGAGATACCTGCCTGTGCCAGTTTTTAGCATGGGCATCACCAACGACGCCATGATTTTCTTTTAATACAATTTTTGGAACAGGCTTTTTTACCACACCTACTTTTTCCGATATATTTACTGATACAACCTCAAATTGCTTCACGAAACCGGCTCCTTCTTTTTACTTTTAAGTGAAATATCTCCGATTACCATTTTCTTGTCTACCGCTTTACACATGTCATAGATAGTCAGGGCGGCAATGGAAACGGCAGATAAAGCTTCCATCTCAACACCTGTTTTTGCCGTGGTGATGACTTTAGATTCGATATCGATTTTATCTTTACCTATTTCAAAATCAACGCTCACCTGATCGATTGGCAGAGGGTGACAGAGAGGGATAAGCTCCCCCGTTTTCTTTGCGCCCATAATCCCGGCAATACGTGCACTCGCAAGGGGATCGCCTTTTTTCATGAGCCCCTTCTTTAGCATTTCGATAGTTTTTACATTAAGGTAAATGACACCGGCAGCGATAGCTGTTCGTTTAACAACGGGCTTTTCTGATATATCTACCATTTTTACCCGGCCGGATGAGTCAATGTGAGAAAACTCCATAAATCTAACCTCCAATCTGATGCATGGAACGGTTCACGCATGATGTGCCTTGAATAGGCTTTGCTGCGATTGCTTTTTTAATGCTTCCTTCTATATCATTGAGATCAACCTTTATTTCTTTATCTGAGAAAAGGCAGGGTTTTAAATAACCATCCGCGGTAAGCCTCAGCCTGTTACACTTCTCGCAGGGAAGCGGGCGGTCAAAAGGGTGGGCATACTCTTTATAGTCAACCTTGTTACTGAGAGAGAAGTGCTGTATTGTCTGAAGCTTAAATCCATTTTTCCCGCAGAAAGTACGCATTGTTTCCAGTTCTTCCGGTTTTGTTTCTTCGAAAACAACCATGTTAATTTTGACAGGGTCTAGCCCGGCTTCTTTTGCCGCTTCTGTCCCTGCAAGAACCTCGTTTATATTAGCCCCTCTCGTCAAGTACTGATAACGATCGGGATCGAGAGTGTCAAGTGATATGTTTATTCTTGTCAGGCCTGCCTTTTTAAGCATTTGTGCTTTTTGGAGAGTAAGAAGCGTCCCGTTTGTCGTCATGGTAATTTCTTTGTATTTCCCTGTCAGTCTTATCATATCGACAAGTGATTCAATGTTTCTTTTTACCAGGGGCTCGCCGCCGGTCAGCCTGATCTTTGTTATACCGAGTCTTCCGGCGCAGCTTGCGATAAGGGCGATTGACTCGTAGCTGAGCATTTCGCTGTGAGGTTTTAGGGGGATACCCTCCCGGGGCATGCAATAGGTGCATCTCAGGTTGCATCGGTCGGTAACCGACACCCTTAAATAGTTAATAGTTCTTCCGTGTTGATCGGTGAGCATTTTATTATAAACCTCAAATGTATTTAAGAAAAATTGATTATTTAATTAGCAGAGCCTGTACATTTTCTCCAGCTTTAATTTCATTGACCCCAACAGGGATCGATAAAATACCGTTTGCTTTTGTTAAAGCATGGATATGAGCTGAACCGTGATACTTAATTAAATTAATTTCTCCATTATTATTTACAACAACAGGGATAAATGAAAGCCTCTCTGATTTTATCCTTTTTATTGTTTCTGCAAGCTTTGCCGTAACCTTTGTATGTGAGTAATCCGCCCCCATGAGTTTATAGCAGAAAGGCTTTACTAACATTTCAAATAATATAAAAGTTGATACAGGATTTCCGGGCATTCCAAAAACGAATTTATTATCAATTTTACCAAAGACTGTCGGTTTCCCGGGTTTTATTGCAACTTTCTGAAAGAGAAGCTTGAAACCCTTCTCCTGAAGGACGCCGGGAACATAGTCAAACTCACCCATTGAAACACCCCCGGATAATAAAAAGATGTCAACGTTCGATATGTTTTGATCTATCGCTGAACCGATAGCCTCAGGCGAATCCCCGATTATACCCAGGTAAACCGGTTTACATCCGGCCTGTTCTACATGGCTGTATAGTTGATAGCCGTTGCTGTTGCGTATCTGTGCGCTTTGTGGTTTCTGTGAAGGCTCAACCAGCTCGCTGCCGGTGGCGATAATGCCGAGAACCGGTTTTCGTGAAACCGGAACAGGGTCGCACCCAACCGAGGACAAAACAGCAATTTCCGCCGGTGTGAGAAGCGTTCCCTTCTGTAAAACACCATCACCCTTGTGTATATCTTCAGCTTTATAACAGATATTCCTGTCACTGCTTTTTTTATTTACGATAACCAAATCATCTTTTATTTCAGTATGTTCAACCATAACCACACAATCTACACCTTCCAGTACAATACCGCCTGTCATAATTTTAGAGCACTCACCGTCACCAACAGTTTTTTGCGGGGTATATCCGGCAGGTATCGTTTCAATTACTTTTAATGGCCTGTCGATATCTTCTGATCTGCACGCATAACCATCCATCGCAGATTTATTAAATGGAGGCATGTCAATGTCTGACGATACATCCCTGTATAAAACCCTGCCGCATGCTTCCTGAAGGGGGACGGATTCTTCTTCAAGGGTAATAGCGGAATTCATTACGATGTTTAAAGCTTTCTCAAGTTTGATCATATAAATACCTTATTCCCTTTTGTTTCCAGTTGTTAACTGTAAACTGAAAACTATTCATTCATAACAATTCTTTTTTCATGCGAATAAATCGAAAAGTTCCCACCTCGTGCAAACCCTATCACTGTAACTCCCATATCCCGTGCGCGCAGAACCGTCTGGTGTGTCGGCGCTCCGCGGGAGATATTTATCGCAATTTCACAGGCTCTTGCCTTATGCAATATTTCAGAGGATGTTCTGCCTGAACTTATGAGGACCGCCTCTGCAAAGGCAATTCCATCCATTAACGTTTTCCCTATTACTTTATCTACAGCATTGTGCCTGCCTACATCATCGAAAAAGATTTCAGGAATGCCGCCTCTTATGCTCAATGTTGCGGTATGAACCCCACCGGTTTTTTTGAAAAGCTCAGAGCAGTGCTGAAACCATTTTGTGATTGCCGTGATTTGAGAGCTGCTTATTGTCATCTTATTTTCTATCGGTTTGCGATAGGCAATTTCTGTGATGTTTGAATAGAGTATACCTTTACCGCAGCCAGTGGTATATAGCCTCTTTTCCATAAGGGAAGGGTCAGGCATTTTATCTATTTCAAGAGACGCCACCCATTTTGTTGTATCCAGAGAGAAGGATTTAATCTCCCCAATTGATTTAATAAATCCGGATGTAAAGATAAAGCCATAAGCCAGCTCTTTCAGGTGTATTGGTGAACAAAGGAGAGTCGCAACCTCCCTTTCATTAATATTGATGGTAAATGGAATTTCCGTGGCTATGCTGTCACATGTTTTAATTACCTTGCCGTTTTTTAGTTTGACAACTTCCATTTCTACGGAAGGGCCAAACTCTTGATTTTTATTCATATCACTATCCTGCAACTTTCTGGATATTTTCAAGGTAATTATGGTAATCACCAGGGGTGTTAAGGTTTATATACCATGAATTATCCGGTACGGATAGTACAGCTATTTTGCATTCCGGGAAAAGAGAAGCAACCTTTCGTTTATGCATGTCAAGGATCTTTTTAGCGGCATTGGTTACGCTTTTTTTATAAACAGCGAACAGGGGCTCGAATTGACCTGCGGTAAATGATGGTACGGCAATTTCATGCTCTTCTGAGCTGGCGAGTAATTTATATAACAAGGTTACATTAATTTCTGGAATATCACAGGCAATGACAAAATTAATTGATGTAACGGAGGCCCGGAGGGCAGAGTAGATACCC
>JAUXBV010000537.1 GCA_030619215.1 Fibrobacterota bacterium
AAAAGAGATAATTCGTACTAACAAATACCCTGAAGGGCACTGGGTAAATTTGTCAATAGGATTACTCAAAGTGGATATGAAACATCCTACTTTTCGTAAATAAGTACTCATTATAGGAGCGGATAGGCCATTGCCATGTCCTACCGCTCAACATACTGTAATACTTATTTAACAAAGAAGGGATCGAGATAGAACCTGTTTTAATACCCGGAATAATGTAACAATGTATAAATCGAAATTGCAGCCCCTATTACCATGTTTACATTAAGGAAACTATTATGAAGAGCAGAAAAGGTGCAAAATACGAAAGAATAAAAGACCAGTTAATACCCTTATTTGAAAAGGTGGAAGACCCTGTTTCGCGTATGGCTTCTGCTGTGGCACTGTTGAAGAACAAATTCAGCTACTTTTACTGGGTCGGATTTTACCGGTTTTTCAGAAACAGGCTCGTGGTAGGCCCTTACCAGGGAACCCTTGCCTGCATGGAGCTTGAGAAAGATACCGGTGTGTGCTGGCACGGGATTAATACAGGACAAAGCGTCATTGTGCCCGATGTAGATAAATTCCCCGGACATATTGCCTGTGACAGTAAACCCAAATCAGAAGTTGTTGTTCCCGTCAGAGATAAGACAGGAAATATTGTAGCAATTCTTGATGTTGACAGCAAGGAGTATGATTCTTTTGATGATGATGATAAGGTTGGTTTGGAGTTGATTGCGGATTTGATATATAAAGAATTATAATCCTACAGATTCCACAGTTGTGTATCTTGGGATGTGTTATCTTGGTTATCTTGGGACATTGCTTTTTATAGTACACCATATCATGGATAGAGGGATAGATAGACGAAATATTTTTTGTGATGATAAGGAATTGTTTAAACGATGAAGACAGAACAGCCGTTCAATAATATGGAAGGTAGTAGCAGTCTTATGGCACCGTAGATTTGGCATACCGGTATCGGATATAGCGCAGTGTTGTGTCATTGGAGGTTCTTCAGAATTGCGCATGCCGGATGTATGAGAAAAGAATATTAAAATGTTTAGCATAAAGATTGATTAAGGCAATAAAGAAGCTCCGTCCCCAGGCATTTGAATTCATCCAACAAGCAATTAAGAATAAATATCAACCTTTTTCAATTATCAAAAGAATATCACTGGTTTCTGCAAAGTAATAACTCCTTAATACCATTATCTTTATAGTAAGTATACCCTAGTTCGGCCAATTTAATCAGGAAACAGCTTATGAGACATGTTTTTTATTTTCTGTTTTTATGTACCATCATGGTATTACCGGCTTATGCCGGTGAAATAACACAGACTGGTATTAGAGCTTCTCAGTATGGCATAGACCCGTTTCCGTTACCCAGAGGATGGCATAATGCATTATATACCATGAATACATACTTTCCCGGTACTCAGCCGACCGCTATATGGACGACAGGTGATTTCTGGGATCCTGATGAGTGTCACCTCTATTTTCCCAATGATCAGGGGTACTCTACTGAAAAAATATCTTATGAAGATTATACTGATTTAAATGAGAAGTACCTCAGCTACTTTGACACGGCGGGAATTAAAGTGTACCTGCAGATCGAACCGGGACATGCCGATATAAAAACGCTCATTGATATTGTTCTGGAACGGTATGGGGATCATTCCTGCGTGATTGGTTTTGGTGTTGATGTTGAATGGTATGAATGTTCAACGAACGTGTGGGGGAAAAAGGTCACTGATGTACTTGCACAGCAGTGGGAGGGATGGGTGAAAGCCCATAAGAGTTCGTATAAACTTTTCCTCAAACATCCGAATCGAACGCCGACACATTTTCCGGAAAATTACCGTGGTGAACTCATTTTCGTTAATGACTGTGAAGGGAAAAGTACCATGAATGACAGCGCAGGATTTGTTGACTATGAGAATGATTTCCTCGGTGTTATGGAAACATTTGCCGAATATTTCTATCCAAACACAATTTTTTATCAGATCGGTTACCCCTCAATTAAGGAATTATGGCAGAATTTCGATCCTGAACCAAAAGTTATAGGAGAGGACCTCAGGGAAATTTGCGGCACGGATCAGGACTTAGGCGTGTTCTGGGTTGATTTCGGCATGGAGGGGGTGCTTCCCCATAATAATAACTGGATTCCACAGGAATGGCCCACAGGTATTATCTATCACGATTTTTATACATTCGGTACCGGTTCATTTACGTTGAATCCGTATCAGAAATGTAATCTCAATGTTTTTTCTCTTAACGGGAGATTGCTGCAATCATTAGTCGGTAATGGTAATGAAATAGGCAGAAAATTGCTACAATGGTCTCAGGATAATACTAATCAGGTTTCTGGAAACAGCGGTGTATTCATTTATCAGATAAAGCAGGGTGAGAAGTCATTTATAACAAAGAAAATTAATTTTAAATAATTATAGAAAGTTTATAAATATCTTGGAGTAAAGGATGATACCTCGGGGAAGTAACAGTTTTTGTTGAATAACTAATGTGAATTTACAAATAAAAGGAGTGTTGTTATGCGGTTTATTGAAAGTAAAAGATTATGTATGTTTTTCCGCATTTTAATAATTATGGGCTGTTTATATTCATCAGCATTTGCCGATACATGGCCCAATTCAAATACCTCTGTTACAACCGATGGAGGCAGGCCCTTCGGTTTTGGGGGTAAGATCAGTTACGTAGGGCCTTATGTCTGGAGAGGGATTCCACTTACTCAAGGTCCCTGTATCCAGCCTGTTTTCTGGGCATCATTCCAGGAATTATCGCTGGGAATGTTTATAAACATGTTTGGTTCAAACCGGGATTTGAAATATATGAACTATAAAGAACTGGATCCTTTTACAGGGCCGGGGTCACAGAGTTTCAGTATGATCAATGAGGTAAAATTGTATTTAAACTGGAAACATGAATTCACAAAACTTTTTTCCTTATATACCGCCTATACACACTTAGCCTATGCAGAACATAAGGACGAATTTGGCTATTTTGAAGCATATGAATGGTTTGATAAAAGATCAACCTACGGTGAGCTGACCATTAAACCCTCTTTTCAGGTCGGCAGCTGTAATATATTCACTGAACAGAATCTGGTTATTCTCGCTGTAAAGCATACCAGAAAAGGGGATTTTGATACAACAGAAGTAAATGATATGGGCAATTATCATA
>JAUXBV010000305.1 GCA_030619215.1 Fibrobacterota bacterium
AAATGATGTGTTTCCGGCCAGACACTAATTAAATGCAATGAAAGTTATATAATGGAAAATAATTCTAAGCTGAAGCAAAAAATCCTATATGCAATAAGGAAATTTGAGATGGAGCAAATGGGAGTAACGCCGGACTCAGTAAAGGTAATCATTCATTCAGATTCAGTTGTGATATTACTAAGAGGTATTATAAGTGCTGCTGAAAAGAGTTGCGCCGATGATAAACGGGTGTGGGAACTGATGCAAAGATATTATCATGAAGTATTTAATGTTATAAAGCCGGTTATAGAAAATGAAATCGGTCAAATTGTAGGAGGAAATGTAAATAAAACAACACTTTCAGTTGATCCTGAAACGGGAAAAGGCGTGTTGCTTTTTACATTTGAAAAATCTCAACTTATACGTGAAGATTGATAATAATATCAGGAGGGCGATTAAATGATTGATCAAGTTAATTACATAACACAAAAAGGGTATGACAAACAGGAGAAAAAACTTGAACATTTAGTAACCGTAAAACGACGGAAAATATCCAAATCACTTGAGTTTGCTGTTTCCCTTGGAGACCTTGGCGAAAATGCGGAATATAAAGCAGCCAAGGAGGAACAGGCTCTGAATGAAATACGGATAGCTGAATTATCTAAACAATTATCCAGTGTAAGAATTATTAATAGTAAAGATATTGTTGCTGATGGTAGTATCTGTTTTAGCAGCACGGTTAAAATCAGAGATCTTAAATCAGGTGAAACATTCGAGTATACACTGGTGTCCGAAATAGAGGCTGATATTGATGAAGGACTTATTTCTGTAAATTCTCCCGTTGGTAAAGGGTTGCTGGGATGTAAGGAAAATGAAATTGTTAAAATCAAAGTACCTGCAGGAATTATGAAATTCGAGATACTGAAAGTGTCATAATTCTCAATATTGTTTTATTTGGCAGAGGATGAAATGGACTTCATAAACCGCATTTTAAAAAAAAATAGAGCGCGGGCCGAATATATAAAGTTTCAAGAGCAGTATTTTTTCCAGAACATATCAAGCCGGCAAACACCTGAATGTCTGTGGATTGGGTGTTCGGACAGCCGCGTGCCGCCGACAATTATTGCAGGTTCCGAACCGGGGGAACTGTTTGTTCACCGCAATATAGGAAATGTAGTACTTCAAACGGATATTAACTGTATGTCGGTGATTGAGTATGCTGTGTGCGTGCTTAAGATAGAGCACATTATTGTATGTGGACACTATAATTGCGGTGCTGTTCAGGCTGTTTTCGATGATAAAGCGGATGGTTTAGTCGGCAACTGGCTCAATACCATCAGGGATATCAAACAAAAACACAATGTGTTTTTAAACAAGGTAAGAGATATATCACAGCGCTCAGATAAACTTAGTGAATTGAATGTTATCGAACAGGTTTATAATGTGTGCAATACACCATCCGTAAAAAAAACCTGGGAACAAGGTCGTAAGCTTGAGGTTCATGGATTGATTTACAACGTGCATAATGGCCTCTTCAAGGATTTGAAGGTCGGAGTTACTTGTCAACATGGGATATCCGAAATATATCGCAGCGCCATATTTTATTCAACATAACAGTCCGTTTTTTTCATGAGAGCTATCACTATGAACAATACAAAAACCGGAATTAGCCTCTCAATCAGGATTATTCGAAATAGATTTCTATGAAATAAAAATAAAATTTAAACCTGCATGAGATTATCATGAAAATCCTTTTTGTAACTGATCTGCATGGCTGCACATGGAAATATAACCTCCTTTATGAGACAGCACAGGAGCATGGAGCTGAAGTGGTTGTCAACGGCGGTGATATGCTGCCGAAGGAAGGGGACATGTTAACCGTTCAGAGCAACTTTATTGACTTCTATCTCGACACTCATTTCGCCCGGTTCAATAATGCCGGAATACACTATCTCTGCTGCCTCGGCAATGACGACCTTGGTATCCTTGACGAACACTTTGATAAGGTCTGTAAAAAATATCCTTTTGTAAAAAATGTTTCCCAGGGTAAAGTAGAAATTGGCGATTATGAATTCATAGGAATGAACTGGGTAGTCGATTACCCTTTTCGACTCAAAGACAGATGCAGGGTGGATACAAAGGACTATACATTTCAAGAGCAGTTCGGCACAGGACTGATTTCGACATTGAATGGCTGGCGGGAGCTTTCAGACTGGTTTTCATACGCTAGAAAATTGCCGACAATTAAGGAAGAACTGGATAAACTTATTCGGCCTGTAAACATGGCACAAAGTACATATATTATCCATATGCCGCCGTCTTATCTGGGATTGGATGTATGTGCCAACGGTCTTGAGGTGGGATCAAGGGCTGTATATAATTTTCTTAAAAAGGTGCAGCCAATGCTTTCTATTCACGGCCATATTCATGAATCTCCCGAAGTCAGCGGTAAGTGGCAGGCTGCACTTGGCAGGACGGTGTGCATTCAACCCGGGCAGTCAAAGGGTTTTACCTATGTTATCATTGACCTTGAAATAATGCAATTTGAAAGGTATGTAAATTGATGTAATAAAATAGTATACTATTATTACATGAGGATTATATGAAACTTAAAAAGGAGCTCAATTTACTCGACGTATTTTGCATAGCAACCGGCGCAATGATAAGCTCCGGACTGTTTATTTTGCCGGGACTTGCCCACGCTCAGGCCGGCCCCGCTGTTGTTTTTTCATATTTCTTTGCCGGTCTCCTGGCAATTACCGGGATGCTGAGCCAGGCTGAGCTGGTTTCGGCAATGCCAAAGGCAGGAGGAACCTATTTTTATGTGACAAGAAGTATGGGCCCGGCGGTAGGCACTATAGACGGATTGATTACATGGTTTTCATTATCCTTAAAAAGTGCATTCGCACTTGTAGGTATGGCTGCATTTATAAAACTTTTAATAACTGTTGACATACATATAATTTCAGTGATTTTATGTCTCATTTTTGTTATTATCAATATCATCGGCATCAAAGAGGCTAGCAGAATTCAGGTTGTTTTGGTATTCGGGCTTTTTGCTATTTTGCTTTTATATATAATTCAGGGGGTGACGTCAATCAATATCCATAATTTTGAGCCGTTTGCTCCTAAAGGTTTTTCCTCAGTATTCTCAACAGCGGGATTTGTGTTTATCTCATTTGGTGGATTGTTAAAGGTAGCTGCCATTGCAGAAGAAGTAAAAAATCCGGCAAAAACCGTACCCCTGGGAATGATACTTTCTCTCCTTATTGTCAGCGTTTTTTATACCCTGGTAGTGTTTATAACATCGGGTGTTCTTGGCACCACAGAACTTGACCATTCTCTCACTCCCATCTCTGACGGAGCTTTTGTTTTTATGGGAAAGAAGGGAATGATTCTCATGAGTATTGCCGCGATTCTTGCGTTTATTTCAACGGCCAACGCGGGAATAATGGCTGCATCACGCTATCCCATGGCCTTAGCTAAAGACAATCTTATTCCTGACGTTTTCAGTGAGACCAACAAACGATTTAAAACGCCGCATTTTTCCATTTTACTTACCGGGTTTTTTATAATTATTGCCCTGTTTTTAAAGTTGGATATCCTTGTTAAAGTGGCATCAACGGTTCTCATTCTAACATTTATATTTTCCTGCCTGTCAGTTATAATTATGAGAGAGAGCGGGCTGCAGAATTATGATCCTAAATTCAAGTCGCCGCTGTATCCCTGGGTGCAAATTATCGGGATAGTTGGCTTTGCTTTTTTAGTGGTTGAAATGGGCTTTGAAGCGCTTACTGCATTTTCGATTCTTATTGTTGGCGGCCTTTTCACATACTGGTTTTACGGCAGGATTAGAACAAACAGGGAATACGCTTTGCTTCATATTATACAAAGAATCACCGCAAAAGAGTTGACGACACGGTTCATGGAAACCGAACTCAAGGAAATAATCAGAGAACGTGATGAAATCTCTTTAGACCGGTTTGACCGTATGATTCAGAAATGTATTATTATTGATACTGATAAAGAAATGGAACTGGAGGATTTTTTCAAGTTGGCAGCCGAAACAATGGCTTCCCGCCTGGAGATAGATGCATCCGAGCTGTTCCGCGATCTGGTTGCAAGAGAAGAGGAAAGCAGCACTGTAATCGGGCCTGGCCTGGCAATACCGCATATAGTTATTCCGGGTGAAAAACACTTTGATATCCTTCTTGTCAGAAACCGCTCGGGAATTAAATTCTCGGACACTGCACCTGATATTCATACGGTTTTCGTTTTAGCGGGAACAAAAGATGAACGCAATTTCCATTTACGCGCATTGTCAGCAATAGCCCAGATTTGCCAGGACAAAAATTTCCGTAAAAAATGGATGGCTGCCGAGTCGGAAGAGGGTTTGCGTGATGTGGTATTACTCGGGAAACGGATGCGAAGAAGCCATAAGCCGTGAGAAATAGAATATTGTGTTTCTGCGGATCAAAGAATCAAGATTCACTAACTTTTTTTGTTTATAAATAAAAGTAAATTTACCGTTTTAATATTTCCGGATTATCATTTAAAAAGCTGGTTGAATACCTGCCTGATATAAATTCCGGGTGATTTAAAATTTTTTGGTGCAATTGAATATTGGTTTCAATTCCCTTGATATAAAACTCATTTAAAGCGCGTTGCATACGTGAGATTGCCGACATTCTATCTTCTGCATGAACAATAACCTTTGCAATCATCGAATCGTAGAAATGAGGAACCCTGTATCCCTTATAAATATATGTATCCACTCTTACACCCGGTCCTGACGGTAATACGAGTTGCTTGATTTTTCCGGGGGAAGGAAGAAAATTTTTTGCAGGTTCTTCAGCGTTAATTCTACACTCTATTGCATGACCTCTGAATTTAATTTCTCTTTGAGAATAATTCAGCTTTGCACCACCTGCAATTAATATTTGTGCTTTTACTAAATCTATACCGCTTACCAATTCAGTAATTGGGTGTTCTACCTGTATTCTCGTATTCATTTCCATGAAGTAGAAACGGTTTTTTCTATCTAAAAGAAATTCTATAGTACCCACAGAACAGTAGCCTACAGTATGTGCGGCTTTAATAGCCGTTTTACCCATTTTATATCTCAGCCATTTACTTAATGCCGGGGAAGGTGTTTCTTCTATAAGTTTTTGATGTTTACGCTGGATAGAACACTCTCTCTCACCAATATGTAAAATCTTACCGTATTCATCCGCTAGAACCTGAAAC
>JAUXBV010000078.1 GCA_030619215.1 Fibrobacterota bacterium
GCGGGTATTCGTCTCTTTTGTCCTGCATGCAACTGCAATTAACGTTTTACCGGATATTGTTTCAACGGGTTCAAGATTTTCCGTATCTACTATAGCAACATATTCCGCTTTAAAGAGGTCGGTTTTTTTATAAATATCTTTGATATGTTTTATCAGGTTTTTTGCAAACAGCTCTCCCCTGTTATGCTCCTGCTCAGCCCTGTATAGTCCCTGGTAGATGAGTGGTGCTTTTGCACGTTCTTTTTTGGTAAGGTAGATGTTTCGTGAGCTTAATGCCAGGCCGTCATTTTTACGAATGGTTGGCGCTATTATAAGTTCGACCGGAAGGTTAAAGTCTGTAACCATACGTTTCAGGATAATGGCCTGCTGCGCATCTTTCTGCCCGAATACTGCTATATACGGCATGGTGATATTAAAGAGCTTTAATACAATTGTGGTAACTCCCCTGAAATGTCCGGGCCTGCTTTCACCTTCCAGCTTCCTTGTAATTTTTTCAACAACTGCATAGCTCATATAGTTATCAGGATACATATCTTTTGTATCAGGAGCGAATAATATATCACATCCGTGTTTTTCCGCTAGCTCGCAGTCCTTATCAAATGGCCTTGGGTATTTATTCAGGTCTTCTTTGGGGTCGAATTGTGCCGGATTGACAAATGAGGTCATAATTGACACGTCGCATCTCTGGTTTGCGATGTGCAAAAGGGAAAGATGCCCTTCATGCAGGGCGCCCATTGTGGGAACACAGCCGATTCTTTTTTGTGCAAGGTGAAGGTCGGTGCAGATATTCTGCATTTCAAGAATATCATGCACTATTTTCATTGCGATTTTTCCCGCTTTTCATCGATAATAGCGCGGTCTTTACTGCCTAACGGGCGATAGTAATTACTCCCCCATTTTGTCAGGTAAATTTGCTCAATGATTTCGTCGAATTCACTTCGGTTGTTTACATAGTCGATATCATCCGTATTTACGATAAGAACCGGAGAATCTTTATAATGAAAGAAAAAGTGGTTATAGGCCTCATTCAATGTTTCAAGGTAGGAGCGGCCTATGTTTGCCTCGTAACTCTTGCCCCTCTTTTCAATACGCCTGAGAATAGACCCGGTTGAAGCTTGAAGGTAAATGATAAAATCAGGTTTCGGAACATTATTTTCCAGAATTCCGGATATTGAATTGTAGATTGCCATTTCATTTTCATCCAGATTGATACTTGCAAAAAGGTTATCCTTGGCAAATATATAATCTGAGACGGTGGCTCTGTGAAACAGGTCCTGTTGTGCAAAATCTTCCGTCATCTGCCTGTATCTTGATAAAAGAAACCACAACTGGGTCTGGAATGCGGCAGCCTGCCTGTTTTTATAGAAATCAGAAAGAAACGGATTCTCATCCGCAGCCTCCAGGATCAATCGGGAATTGAATTCATTTGCGATGAGGTTACAGAGCGATGTTTTTCCAACACCGATAACGCCTTCAACGCACAGGTAATTTATATGGTCGGGAAGTTTTTTAGTTTTACCGGGCATTATATAATAATTTTCATGAGGTTTTACAATAAGTATAATATAAAATGTATCACCGTCAATTCATAGACCAATAAAATGAATTTTCTGTTCCAGGACAGGTACATCCATGCTCTCATATAATTCCCGGAATGTTTTTTTTTCAACAGGATGCACCCAGTCCGGCTCAATCGAGTGAATACCTTCAATGCAAAATCTCCGTTTAAGCAGTTGGGGATGCGGAATTATAAAATCTTCCCCGTCAATAATGCAGTTGTCAACCAGCAGGATATCAATATCGGCAGTCCTTGCCTGAAGGGTGTTTTTATTATTTCGTCCAAGCCTCGTCTCAATCTCCCGGCAATCCTCAAGCAGGGAACGGGCCGGGTTACCATATTTACCCGATGCAATACGGTTATAATACCACCCCTGTTCATCCGGTGTTCCGACAGGCTCTGTTTCCATCAATGGGGATAGTCTTACCGGAGGTTGGAAAAGCTCCTTTAGCAGCGCTACCATCTCGTCCATGTACTTTCTGCGGTCACCAAGGTTTGTGCCAAGACTTACAATCACATGTATCATAGCGAAAATTTCCAGGTACTGTCAGTCTACCAGCGGGTTTGCCTGATAGTTAAAACAACGCACGCTGCCAAACTGCTCAAGCTGCTTTTCTATCTCTATTTTCTTTCCCACTGCTATAATGACAAAACTTTCATATAGGAAATGTTTCTGCAGGGCATCTTTTATAGAGGAGGTATTTATAGGCAAAAACAGTTTTTCATACGATTCCAGAAAGGAGTTATCCCGGCCATAAAACCGCAGCCAGATGAGTTTTTCAACGATATTACTAAGGCCTTCCAGCTCAAAAGCCATATTTCCGGCTGCAAACTGTTTTGCCTTCTCAATTTCAGATTCGGTAGCTCCGTTCTTTACATAATCTTTGTATACGTCAAATATGGAATTAATAACACTTTCGAGCTGATTATTTTGCGTTGAAGTCGCGATGGTAAAAACGCCATATTCCTTATGCGAATTAAGAGCGGATGCAATGCTGTAAGTCCGCCCGGTTTCCGTGCGCATTCTTTTCATTAAACGGGATGAAAAATTTCCTCCGCCGAAAATGAAGTTTGCAACAGCCAGGTTCACTTTTTGTTCATGCAGCTCATGTATGCACGGGTGTCCTATTATCAGTGTTGTCTGGGAATACTCGGGCTTGTCAATAATTCGTATTCTGTTTTCCGTTAAGGCAGGCTGTTTCTTTTCCGCATCCGGCGGGTATCCTGCGTCATTTTTCCAGCTTTCAAACTGCTTTTCCCATTGATTCTGCATTTCAGATGTTTCACGAGCCCCTGCAACGATCAGTTGGCTCTTGTCCGGGCTGATATATGTTTTATAATACTCTTTAATGTGTTCCAGGGTAATGCCTTTTACCGAAAAGATCGAGTGGTTTCTTCCAGCCGGGTGAGAGGAGCCAAAGAGCTCGCCCAAAAAATGCCTGCTTGCAAGTGTGCCGGGATCCGAGAACTCAGCCTGTAAACCGGTTACCATTTCCCGCTTTAACCTCTTGAACTCAGTATTATCCAAAGCAGGATTGTAAATCATCTCCCAGAAGACGGGAATAATGTCATTCGCAGCCCTGTTGAGCATACGGACGCCAAAGATCATGTATTCCTCTTTTACTTCCGTGAATAAAGTAGCCCCCGCATTCTCAAATCTCTCGGAAAACTCCTCACTTGTTAAGGAAGGTATACCTTTCATCATCAGGCTTGCGGCCAGTTCTGCTGTCCCTTCCAGGCCGAATGGGTCGCGGTGCCTCCCGTTGGGAATCTGGAGTGTAACGGTAAGAACCGGCTGGCTGAAATCGGGAAGCCATATAATATTCAGACCGTTTGACAGGATATGCTCTTCTGTCCTAGGGAATTTAAACTGGAATTTCATAATAGTACACTTTACCTTTTCGGTAAAAACCTTCTTATCAACCCTACAGCATACAATAATAGCTTGACCTTCTTCGGCTTCAGATATAGCGTATGTTTTTTTTCGTCCACCCAATATTTTTTTGCAACTTCCACTAACCGGTCACGGTTTAAATTTTCAAGTTCATCAAGTTTTCTGACCCATGTTCTATAATCACCATCAACAGTTTCCGAAAATCCTATGCGCTGGCATATATGCTCGGCTGAGTATAACTCAAATGTCCTGCTGGTGAGGGTAATATTCTTTACCTTCTCCATCTCCTGCTCAGAAACACCCTTCTTCCTGATAATATCAATCTGGTCATTAATAGCGGATTCAACCCGTTTATAGCTGGTGTCAGGAGTAAACGCTGCGAAAAACAGTGACATGCCCGCATGCTTCAGGGAATGGTTCATGCCTCCTGCCATAACTGCGAGAGACCTTTTTCTCACTATCTCTTTATTGAGGCGGCTGGTTTCTCCCTGAGAAGTAATTAACTGAAGGATATCCAAAGGCAACGCATCCCTGCTTGATGAATCCGGCGCCGGATACCCTATTAGAATAATCGGTACGTCAAAATCAACTTTACGCTTCATCCAGACGCCCTTTTTGGGCTCGACTTTTATTTCAGCGCCTGCCCCGTTGTTAACACCGGAAGGCTTGATGCCCCCGAAGTATTTCCCGGCCATATCAAAAATGGATTCGTTATTGTCAAAATCGCCTACAATTGTAATAACTGCATTATCCGGGGAGTACCATTTTTGATAATAGCTCCTGAGATCGGTCTCGGACATTGATTTAATATCTTCAATCTTGCCGAGCGGGCTTACCTGATAAGGATGATCTTCATAAAAAACAGTCCTGAATTCCAAAAATGCCTTTGCTACCGGATTATTCATGTAAGTATGATATTCTTCGATTATCACCTTTCTCTCAGTCTCAAATATCTCCTTGTCAATAAGGAGGCTTTTCATGCGGTCCGCTTCCAGTTCAAGTACCATGGCAAGGTGGTCCCTGGGAACGCTGTTCTGGTATGAAGTCACATCTTCCATGGTAAAGGCATTGCAGTGGCCACCGACATCGTTGACACGCTGTGCGTGCTCTTCCGCGGCAACATTCTCGGAACCTCTGAACATCATGTGCTCAAGCACGTGAGATATCCCGCGCACACTGTCATGTTCATTAAAACTGCCGGTATTATACCAGATCTGGGCTGATACCACTGGCGTACCGGTCTTTTTCAGGCAGATTATTTTCAGGCCGTTATCAAGGGTTTTTTTAGATATTTTATCCAGCATAATTATAACAGGTTAAAATATTTTAATTTAAAATTATCCGTGGAAATCCGTCCTATCCGTGTCATCTGTGTTCTGTTTTTATTGTTTTATTTATAATATTCTCGAAATGTTTTACAATATTCTCAAAAAGCTCCTTGCCGAACTCAGGGTTTACCTCTACTTCTATTATTGACGTACTGCAATCAGGAAAAAGCTTGCGAAACTTTTCCGGATCCTGCCCCAACTTATGCCATCGTCTATAGGTGTCCATATTACACAATGATTTCGCACTCTTTTTTATCTTCTTTGACTTTACCAATGACGGGTTAATATAAGCAGCTATCGATATAATTCCAAATTCACATCTTGCAAGCTCTGTCCCGTTAAAATGAGATGCAATAAACTTGTTAATAATTTTATCATGCTGCCAGTTTAATATACATACCTTTATTGCATCTTTTTTCCATTTTTCAATTCGTTTCACAACCTTAGTCAAAACTTCATAAGAATTATACGTTCCATCAAGAATAAATAAATACTTTATACCCCACGCTGAACAATCTTTTATCAGGTTACTTATTAACGACTCATATATATTCTTTTTTACACCAATACTACCGCCAAATACCCTGAAACATGTCGTGTTACTGTATGGAAGCAATGGTTCAAGTAATATGCCACATCTTTCTGCAAGACAAGCACTTATACCCATAACACATTCCTGTACAGCACCTAGCGTGCAGCACTCCCCGACCGGTTCTATTCCACCAATTGGAAGTATCACAGCAGGAAATTTTGAGACTCTCTCTTCAATCTCCTTAAACGTTAAAGAGGGTATATAATTTTGAGTCTTTTTGGTAGATTCAGGCATGTTTATAATAAGTACTAAATATGAGTTAAAAGTGCTTTATAATATAGTTTAAAGCTGAATATCCGTGTTTTAGTTTTACCGTATAATTTTTTGTTGACAGAAATAAAAATAGCATGTACTGAAAAACATGCCAATGCCACTCTTTAAATAAAGACATATGGTTTGAAAGAGGAAAATACTTATTTATGAGGCCTCGAATGATACACTTTCAAATTGAGCCAGTTCACTCCCGAATTCCAAAGCAGCTTTTATATCATTTCTTGTAATATTCGGATAATTCGCGATTATCTCATCATACCTCAACAGTGTGTACACTCATGCAGCATGTGACAAGGCTTCTTCAACTGCTTTCGGGATTTGCAGTTCCATGAAAAACACCTTCGGATACAAATAATCCTCACCGGATTCATCAACTATACGGATTTGATCATGATCTTCTGCATCTTTATCAGGAATATATTCGTACAGCTTCCGCAATTCAAGTGATGCATCATAACCGTCGTTTTTTAAGCAGATAGCATAGAGTTTCATTTGGTTATTTTTTTTTCTATATATAATATGAAATCAGTGACATCCTCCAAAATATCATTTCGGTTGATATCACCGTCAAAATCATCAAATGATTCATAGCGGTACTGAACTGCAAAATATGATAAGTCAGCCAATTTACTGAATTTTTCCGGTATTGGAATTTGATTTTCATTAAGGATTGCGACTAATTCTTCAATATCGTGGATTTTTGGATATTCTATTTCATTAAAACTCATCAACGATTTTAATGCTTTTTCTATTGACTGTTGAGCATGAAATCCGAATATTTCATCATCAAAAGCATTCCTGTCAAGCATTCCCCGTATTGCTTTAAGATCTTTATAAGCCATTTTTATCAGCATTGCAGCATGCTCTCTATCGCTCATAAATCACTTTTCCTTCATTTAAGCTCTTATGAATGATATGGTTGCGTGCGTCTTTCCATTTTTCAACTTCAGTTTCACTGAAAACAAGTATATCTTTGGCGTGACGTATCGAAGATAATGCGCGTCGTATACGATTGGTCTCCCGCCAACGTGTTTTTTGTTTTGTGAAAGAACCCTTTTCAATTATTAACAGGTCAATATCAGAGGAATCAACAGCCTTTCCCTGAGCACGAGAGCCGAATAAAATTATTTTCCGCGGTGAAACCGCATTTACAATTCTATTGACAATATCTTCCATTACGTTTTGTGTAATCTGGATCATTATACCTCCTGACACTATAAATATACTCTATTTCCCCCTGAATTTCTATTACAAACAATAAGGCAGTTGCGGGAATGGGAAAGGGGATTTTTATATTAGCAGTCCTCCAGCCGTAACCTCACTGATACTCTCCTCAAAAGGCGGGTAAATCACCTCTTTTTCAGTAATAATAGCAGTAACATATTTATTGGGTGTGACGTCAAAGGCTGGGTTATAAACCTGGATATCTGAAGGGCTGGTCCGGCAGTCGAACCCATGTATTATTTCATCAGCATCTCTTTCTTCTATGGGAATTTCGTTACCTGTTTTCAGTGATATGTCGAAGGAAGAAAGGGGGGCTGCAACATAAAACGGAATGGAATGTGCTTTGGCGATGATTGCGAGGCTGTAGGTGCCTATTTTATTGGCAAAGTCGCCATTTGCGGTAATCCTGTCCGCGCCTACAATAACGGCGTCTATTTTCCCCTGGGCCATAACAGGTGCAGCCATGTTATCGCATATAAGGGTAACGGGAATCCCGGCTTCCTTAAGCTCAAATGCTGTAATACGGGCGCCCTGCAGCAAGGGTCTGGTTTCGTCAACATAGACATGGAATACTTTCCCTTTTTCTTTACCGATGTAAACCGGTGACAATGCAGTACCGTATTCAACCGTAGCCAGGCCGCCTGCATTGCAGTGTGTAAGCAGCGTGTTATAGTCTTTCAGTATCTCAAAACCGTTTTCCCCTATTGCTTTACATGATTTTTTATCCTCAACGAGGATATGTCCGGCTTCTTCCAGCAGTATCTGTTTAACATTAGCGATAGTCAGAGTATCTTCGATTGAATGAAAGGAGGCCTGCATTCTATCAATTGCCCATTTCAGGTTGATTGCAGTGGGGCGTGATGAAGCTAAATATTCAGCTTTTTTTTTCAGTTCTGTTATGAAGTTACTCATTGACTCGTTATCCGGTAAATCCCTGATGCCCAGATAGAGTCCGAATGCTGCGGCAACGCCTATTGCCGGTGCACCGCGCACTTTCATGGTTTTGACAGCCTCAAACATCTCTTCTATTGTGGTTATGTCAACGTAGGCGAGATTGACAGGCAATTGAGTCTGGTCAATTATTCTGACTTTATCATCAACCCATTCAATTGTTTTAAGGTGAGGCATGTTTTTTCTATTTTCCTGTAGCGGCTTATGCCGATTACTTAGTGTCTGTCCGGTAACGTCATTTCCCAATAATGAGGGATTATAACCCGCATGTTTTTAGCGGGCGAAGTGCGCCAAAGGTGTAAATCCATGCCTTAAAACACTAAAAAAAGATGGATTCCCAACAAGTTGTACTTTGCTGGCCAAAAGAATGCCGGAATGACTTCAAAAACCTAGTTTCCGGCCAGAAACTAATTAACTGCCCTCTTCCGTATCTTTCTTAGTTGCAGCTATTATCTTCTGAATCAGCTCACGCGGCATTGGGTCATAATGTGAAAAAGTTTTCGAATAAAAGCCGCGTCCATGTGTCATTGAGCGCAATGATTGAGAATAGGTTAGCAGTTCCGCTGCCGGGACTTTCGCGTTTATTGACTGGTACTTTCCATCAGGATTTATACCTCCGATTTTACCGCGTCTGGAAGAAAGGTCGCCCATAACATCTCCGGTGTATTCTTCCGGTGCCGTTACTTTGAGATCCACAATCGGCTCAAGCAGTATGGGGGAAGCCTTCTCAAAAGCTTTTTTAAATACCTCGCGTCCCGCGATCTGGAAAGCGATATCTTTTGAGTCAACCGGGTGCGTTTTACCGTCAACAAGGGAAACCTTGATATCAACGATAGGATAGCCGGCAATTATTCCATCGGTAATCTTTGCCTTTATTCCTTTATCAACACTTGGTCTTAACGGCTGGTCAATAACGCCGCCGACTATTTTGTCAACGAACTCATACCCTCCTCCCCGTTCTTTCGGTTCGAGGTCGATAAACACCCGTGCATATTGACCTGCGCCGCCGGTCTGTTTCTTATGGGTATATTCCACATATTTTACCGTTCTTGTAATAGTCTCCCTGTAGGATACCTTTGGAGGTTTTTTCTCAACATTGATTTTAAAGCGGTTTTTCAGCACATGCAGAAGTATGTCGGCGTGGATATCGCCACGCGTTGACAGGATAGACTGCCGAATATCTGAGTGAAACTGGTAAGTAAAAGTCGGATCCTCCTCCATGAGTTTTTTCAGGCTCGTGGTGATTTTTTCTTCGTCAACTTTAGCTTTTGCGGAAATTGCTATACTTACAAGCGGCTCTTCAAATTGTATAGGCGGAAGCTTGATTTTTCTCGATTTATCGACAAGAGTGTCATTGGTATGCGTGTCCTTTAATTTAATAAGCGCACCGATATCCCCGGTTGGGATTTCCGTTGTATCGATTTTTTCCTGGCCGCGCATAAAGAATATATTACCAGGACGCTCAGGAAGGCCTCTTGTTGTATTTTGCAGCTCCTTTCCCGTAGAAAGAGTGCCGCTGAACACACGGACAATATTAATTTCCCCCACATGCTCCTCGGAAAGGGTCTTGAATACAAAAGCGACTCCCGGCTCTGAAGCTGAACAGGAAACCTTACTACCGTCATCAGATTCCACCTCTTTGCATATATCTGCCGTTGGACAAAGCTTGACAATGGCATTCAGGAACAGGTCTGTGCCTATATTTTTTGAAGCACTGCCGCAGAGAAGCGGAAACACAAGCCCTTCAAGCACTCCTTTTGCAAGGCCCTTGCGCATCTCCTCATCCGAAAGCTCGCCTGTATCAACATACTTTTCCAGCAAATCTTCATCGCTTTCTGCAATTGCTTCCATGAGCGCACCCCTGACCGTTTCCACTTCGTCCATA
>JAUXBV010000534.1 GCA_030619215.1 Fibrobacterota bacterium
TATAACATCACAATCACTTGACTTCTATAGTAATGTCCTTTGTTATAATTCTATCATTAACATCCCGTACTTCGATTATTATCTGGTTTCGACCTCGCTTTAATTCCATGTCAAAATCAAAATCAATATCATTGGAAAAGTTTTTCAGGGATTCAACATCTCCAGAGGTCCTGTTTGTTACCCTTACCTCCTTTAACAGCTTCGGATCATCGTCGGGCAGGTTCTCAACTGAAAACTCAACAGTAAATTCCGGTCGAAAATCTCCATCCGGGTTTCCCGGCGGAATATGCAGCAGATGATACGGCCCGGAAGGCTTGCTCAACCGTATAAGGGGCTCCTTTATCAGCTGTTTAATGGTGCCGACCACCTTCTGAGACATATTGCCGCATATATCTTCTGCGTAAACCTCGTATTTATGAATGCCCTCCTCAAGCTCAAGATAGAATCGGGAGCCGGGAGGCCCGGTTACCGACTCCTTAGACCCGTCTACCAAAGTATAAAACGTAATCTCATCAAAGAGCGTCTTATCAAAAACCGTGAAGGCCAGTTTTGTAAATTTTGTATTTGCAGGCAGGTAGGTCGGCTGAATTGTCGGTATATCCTTATTGCATGCTTTACTGGCAGGCTCAAAACGTATTATCCTTCTCATTATCCGGCTATTACTCCCCTTTGTAACCTCAAATTCTATCTCCTGTTCACCCTGATCTTCGGGAAGCATTATATAATCGCTGAACAGGCCGCTCCTTACCGGAACTCCCGAGCCATTAACGGAGATCTCTTCAACACTGGCCGGTTTCACCGAGCCCTTAACCTGCACTTGCCTGTCACATATCACCTGTTTATCCATTGGCATCTGCACAACGATAACGATATCTTCCTCAGGCGCTTTATAAACTACCGTTCGTGTTTCTGTTTTTGTTTTCCCTTTTAAAGTGGCTTCTATCTCAATATCCACCTCCCCCTCTTCATCCGGTATGGGAATATCCTTAGAAAAACTACCGCTTGATGAAACAGGAACACTCATACCTGAAACAGTAATCACGGCTCCCGGTGTAACAGTTCCCGAAACTCTAATAATGGGTTTACTTATTACCTGGCCGTTCGCCGGCTCATTGACAACCAGTTGCAGCTCAACCGGTACATCCTTGACAATAAAATACCGGGTAACCGTTTTTGATTCACCCTTATATGCTGCCTCAACAGTGACATTATACTGCCCCTCATCCATCGGGGCTTTCGGAATGATATGCTTGAAATCACCTGTTGAAGACACCTGCACCACATTGCCTTTAACCTTTACTTCAGCACTTGCAGGGCTTACCTTTCCCGAGACAATAACCTGCGCCCCTGGCCTGATCACCTGCCCGTTCTCCGGAGAAATGACTTTAAGTACAATTTTACCCCCTGTTGTCGTATCCACCGAAGAAGTTGTGTCAGTAGTCTCCTTTGTCGTATCCACTTTCGTGGTATCCCCTGCGGACCTGGTCTTTTCCTCCTCTTTCTCTTCAAGCTTTTTAATAACGACATCCTTCTGGCCCTTAACAATAGTCGTCATCTCATCAGACTTCAGCTCAGACCCTTTTCTCGAGCCCTTGGGAGTCACATATACCCTTCCTTCATATACCCGAATATCCGTTTTATCCTTATCCACATCAAAGCCCACCTTCGTGCCCCGTATCGCTGCAACTGCGGTCGGCGTTTCAAATTCAAACTTTGATTTCTTCTGCGTAAGCTTCTTTACATTTGCCATCAAGTTGCCGGTGAGAATCTTTATACCTGTTTTCTTTGCTCCCTTCGCGTCTTTTGAAAAAGCAGACAGTTCGAGAGTGGTATTTTCTTTTAAAAAAATGGTATTGCCTTCGGATGTCTGGATAACCGCCTCAGACTCAACAAAGGTACGTATGGCATCCTTTTCCCGCAGAGGCATATTGACCCTGGCCTTTATCCACTTGGGCGATTTACTGCGCTGGATCTTCACGTCACCAACCATACTCTTTATCCAGCACTTTCTCCCACCCTGGGCCAGGGAAGAAATCACTGTTATCAATACAATTATAAACAGCAATGATACATTACCAACAGCCTTGATACGCATAATGGCCTCCAGACATCTTATGAAAGTGTATGCAGAATTTGTCCGATTCGTGCAACTTATTATGAATAATACACTATATAATGCAATAGTAATGAGAGACAGTTAAAAAAATTGTACAATGCGATAAGGGCTTAGTCAATTAATTATTAAATTTTTTAAAACAATATTAATATTTTGATACTCTTTTATTCGGAACTCAACCGGATCTCCAGACACCTCCTTCTTTATACATGTTTTCTCACAGAAAACGCTTTCTGCTTTTACTGTAATATTTTCAAAGCTTTACGATGATTATTTGATTATATTATTGATAAATACGAAAGGGAAAATCATGCACAGAATATTTATAGCTCTTCTAATGTATGCTGGTATATTGTTCTCAGATACTGCTTTTGTTAACCTTAATGTATATGAAAATCGTACGGTATACATTAACGACCAATCTAATATTAATATTAAAGGATATGGTTTTCTCTCTGTTAAGGTTACAGGAGAGTGTACTAGCAAACCCTGCTATGGAATATTTAGTGGAATTACCTATGGTCTCACAATTGATTCATTATTGAACCTGCACTATGACACAACAGATGAAAATTGGAAAATTAATTACCTTCCATATTACCTTGCAGCGGTTCCAAATCAACAAGGTTTCCTAACGACTACTTCTAACTTTAATAGCATTGAATATTACCCTGTTGTCGGAACAGTTACTTTACATAAAGAACGGATGAATAATGATATTGCCTTACTCCCTCTGTATGAAGATGGTTACTGGAGTGAGGATGGTGGCCCTATTGGTTCATCTTGGACAAACATATTTGGCAATATTAATGAGATCTTTTATATCTCCCGAGACGGAGAAAACACAGTTAAATTCCAGATTCTTGGAAGCTCCTCCTATATTGATTTAACTTATACTATACGCTTTGCCTCAGACTCTCTTGGAAACGGTAAATTTAAAATTACAGGAACTCCTATTATCTACTCCGTTCCAAATGTTGAAAAACCTTCATCCCATAACATACGTCTTATAAATAAAAAACTATACCTCCCACGCACTTTAAAAACAGGAAGTATTGCTATATTCAATTGCCGGGGTCAAGAAATAATCA
>JAUXBV010000399.1 GCA_030619215.1 Fibrobacterota bacterium
GAAGAGCGCATTGACAATTTTGAAGAGGTTGAAAAGACCTTTACGGAAGAACAGGCTGTTCTTGAAGCGGAGCGGTGCCTGCATTGCGGTACCTGCTCCGAGTGTCTGCAATGTGTAACTGCCTGTAAAGCTGAGGGCATCAATCATTTTATGGAGGACGAGATAGTTGATGTTAATGTCGGCTCAATTCTTTTGGCTACCGGATTTGATAATTTTGATCCTTCTCCGCTGTATAGGCTTGGATTTAAAAAGTATACAGATGTGGTGACCAGCATCCAGTTTGAACGAATTCTTTCGGCCTCCGGCCCTTCAGCCGGTCACGTGGAGCGCCCTTCAGACGGAAAACCACCGCGAAAGGTAGCTTTTATCCAATGTGTCGGCTCAAGGGATGTTCAGTGCAATGAGTACTGCTCTTCCGTATGTTGCATGTATGCTATTAAAGAAGCTGTCATTGCCAAGGAGCACCTGCATACCGTAGAACCGACTATTTTCTATATGGATATGAGAACATACGGTAAAGATTTTGATAAATACTATGAAAGAGCAAAGAATGAATATGGAGTTATGTTTAAGAGAAGCAGAGTAGCATCGGTTGAGAAACAACCGGATGGAACGCTTGTAGTGCAATATGAGAACGATAAGGGAGTTCTGGAAAATGAGGAGTTTGACCTTGTAGTTCTTTCTACTGGATTAGAGCCTAGCGAGGGTTTTAAAGAACTGGCTGAAAGATTAGACATTGGATTAAACGAATACGATTTTTGTGCAATAGATGAATTTTCTCCTCTTGATACTACCCGCCCCGGAATATACGTATGCGGCGTAAGCTCAGGCCCTAAAGATATTCCGGAAACAGTGACCCAGGCGAGCGGCGCTGCTGCGAGGGCTGAGATGCTCCTTGCCGACCAGAGATTTACATTGACAAAAGTCAAGGAATACCCGCCGGAGATTGACGTTTCGGGGAAAGAGCCGAGAATAGGTGTTTTTGTCTGCAATTGTGGTATAAACATAGGTGGAACAGTTAAAGTGCCGTCTGTTGTTGAGTATGCTAAAACTTTGAAAAATGTTGTGTATGCAGAGGACAATCTGTACACATGCTCACAAGATACACAGGAAAAAATAACAAATCTTATTAAAGAAAACGATCTAAACAGGGTTATTGTTGCCTCTTGTACTCCACGAACACATGAGCCTTTATTTCGTGATACAGTTAGGAATGCCGGCTTAAACCCGTATCTTTTTGAGATGGCAAATATACGTGATCAATGCTCATGGGTTCATATGGGTATGCCGGAAGATGCAACGGTAAAGGCTAAAGAATTGGTTAACATGGCTGTTGCCAAAGCCCGCCTCCTGGAGCCGCTTTACAGTGTTTCACTGCCTGTAAAAAGTGGCGCGTTAGTTATTGGAGGTGGATTGGGTGGCATGGTGAGTGCAGTCAACCTGGCTGATCAGGGCTTTAAGGTTAACCTTGTTGAGAAAGAGAGTGAACTGGGTGGAAACCTGCGGTATGTGCATTATCTTCTCAGCGGGAATGACCCTCAAGAAAAGCTAAAGGAGATTATTGGGAGAGTTACTGACCATGACAATATTAAGCTGTGGCTAAACGCTAAAGTGGAAGATATTAATGGGTTTGTCGGCAATTTTAATACTGTAATTAGTCAAGGCGGGGAAAACAGTGAAATTGAACATGGAGCAGTAATAGTAGCCTTAGGAGCTAAAGAGTATACACCGACAGAATATCTCTATGGCAAAGATGAGAAGGTGGTTACCCAGCGTCAATTGGAAAAGAGCCTTGCCTCTGATACATTCAGTGCAAAAAGCGTTGTCATGATTCAGTGTGTAGGTTCGCGTGAAGGGGAAAGGAACTATTGCAGCAGGATCTGTTGCTCTCAGGCTGTTAAGAATGCCATGCAGATAAAAGACAGGAGCCCAAATACCGATGTTTTTATCCTTTATCGTGACATGAGGACATACGGTTTTCGCGAGAAATATTACACACAGGCACGCGAGAAAGGAATAAATTTTGTCCGTTATGAAGTTAACGATAAGCCGAAAGTTACTTCTGGTAACGGGAAATTAACTGTTGAGGTGAATGATCTGCTGCTGGGAGGAACGCTTGAGATAAATCCTGATTTACTGGTATTGGCTCCGGCTGTGATTCCGCATGATGATGTTGAAAATATTGCAAAGATGCTGAAAGTTCCTTTAACTAGTGAGAAATTTTTTCTTGAAGCACACATGAAATTAAGACCGGTGGATTTTTCAGTTGACGGCGTTTTCCTTGCAGGCCTGGCTCATTTTCCCAAGAACATAGATGAAACAATAGCTCAGGCAGAAGCTACAGCAGCTCGTGCGGCTATTATCATATCAAAGAAGGAATATACACCGGAAGCGGTTGTTGCAAATGTAGATGAAGATGTATGCTCCGGATGCGGAATCTGTGTATCAATCTGTTCATATGATGCACCGGAAATAATTGACGTAAAAGGAATGACAGTTTCACGGGTAAATACAGCATTGTGCAAGGGCTGCGGTGCTTGCGGCATGGCATGCCCGTCCGGAGCTATACAGCAGTATGGATTTAAAGCAAAACAATTAATGGAAATGGTTAATGCGGCATTGGATTAGATGCGGGACTCGTGAAGCGTAAAAGCAAATTATCTATAAGCATAATTTAGTACCTTAGAAATTATTTTCGTGTTTTTTTTGGCAGAAAATAATTTCGTGAAGGTACTTATCCAGTTTATCTGGGTTAGGAGTTACAAAGTAATGTCAGAATACAAGACATTTTCTGAAGAAGTCGAAGCCAGAAGCGGGCAGAAACTGAAACTGTGCTATCAATGCCTGAAATGCTTTGTAGGATGTCCGATGTCCGACTATATGGATTATAAACCTAATGCTATAATCCGCATGATCCAGTACGGTGAAAAGAAAAAATTGCTTTCAAGCAATGTCATCTGGATGTGTGTGTCATGCATGACATGCGGGGTCAGATGCCCGAATGACATTGATATAAGTGTAATTATAGATGCGTTAAAGGAGATGTCCATAGAAGAGGGGCTGGCGTACAAAAAAGAGAAGAAGATAGTGGTATTTCATGAGGAGTTTGTAAGAAGTGTAAAGATGTGGGGCCGCCTTCATGAAATGACATTTTATATACCCTTTATGGCCCGGACCATAATTAAGGTTAAAGCTCGGGATTTAGTTTCTACCATGAGGTCCGCAGTGTTATTGTTAAGCAGATTCAAGCTTCCCTTTATTCCGAAGCGGATCAAGGGAATTGAAGAGATACAGAAGCTTTATGAGAAAGGATACAGGACTAAGGGCGAGTTGAAGTGAAACTGGAAACTGGAAACTGGAAACTTGAAACTGGAAACTGGAAATTAGTGCGGCGTGTAATGAAAGAGATTTATGAGATGGATGTATATAGGCTGGCGGAACAGCTTTCTGATATGGGATGCCTTTGATAAATGGAGCGTTAAGGCGCAGCAGACGATTGGTTATCAGATTATTCGCTGTTCGGATAGCATTGCAGTTAATATAGCCGAGGGATATGGCAGGTTTACACCTCCGGACAGGAAAAGATTTTACTATTATTCGAGAGGGTCGTTAGAAGAGACGAAAGCATGGCTCCGTAAAGCTATCAGACGTAATGTAGTAAATACAGAAAAAGAAATTAAGGAGATAAAAAAAATAATTGATGAGCTTGGTCCAAAACTTAATGCATTTATTAAATCAACTGGACGGATAAAAGTATAACAATTTTCAAGTTTCCAGTTTCAAATTACAAGTTTCGGATTTTGTGGTGATAAAAATTATTATTAAGGTAGAGGAGTAGAAGAGGTGGAAGTATCGTACTATCCCGGCTGCACTGCACATTCAACATCTAAGGAATATGCTCAATCCGCACAATCAGTATTTGCGGCGTTGGGTGTAAAGCTTTCTGAAATAGATGACTGGAACTGCTGCGGTGGAGCATCTGCAAAGAGTTTGAGTAATTTACTTGGTCTTGCACTTCCTGCCAGAAACATCGCAAAAGCACAGGAGAAAGATTTACCGCTGGCAATTCCCTGTACCGGTTGTTTCAATGCGGTAAAACGTGCTCAGAATGCCCTTGAGAATGATCCGGAGATGAAGAAGCAACTTGAGGAGGTTATAGGATTTACGTATAAAGGCAGTGTCGCTGTTAAAGCAATGCATGAAGTGCTGCTGGAAATGGTAGGGATTGATAAAATTAAAGATGCGGTGAAAAGAC
>JAUXBV010000133.1 GCA_030619215.1 Fibrobacterota bacterium
ACAAGGTGCTGATTTATCAGTATAACATTATGTAGGAGCGGATAGGCTACTATCGTATCCTCCCGCTCAACATACTGTTATACTGATAAATCGCAATAAGCATTTAATTTGTTTGTATAGGAGGGAGGATTTTTAAACAGATTTATATTATTAACGTGTCGTAACTTGGCTGCTAAAAAGGGGTCTGTTGCGGAATCCTTATTTTTAATTGCATAAAGGGACGTGTACCAATTCTAACAGAGAATGGCGGAGGGGAGAGGATTTGAACCTCCGGTAGAGTTACCCCTACGACGGTTTAGCAAACCGTTGCCTTAAGCCGCTCGGCCACCCCTCCGATTAGGTGTGGACTATAAAATAATAGCTCTCTCCTCTGAAACACAAGTGAAGAGCAACCATTTAAATAGAACCTTTTCATGCGCGTAATTAATTATTTATAGGTTATGCCATATTACAGCATAAAATTTGTATTAATAAAAAAATTGGATATATAATATAAACGGAACTTACAGGTGAGATTATACATTTATATATAGAGAAAGGGATTTAACAACCAAGTCAACTATATGGAGAATTTATCAACTTTTTATTACCGTTATTTGAGATACATTCAAGCTAAGGATGATAGCACTGCCACGCTTAATGATAAGTATATGGCTCTTTCATACGCTGTAAGAAGCCAGATGGTGGATAAGTGGATTAGCAGCCAGAAGAAATATCACGAAAATAATCCCCGCCGCGTCTATTTTTTATCTACAGAGTATGTATTTGGAAAGAACCTTAAATTTAACCTCACCAACCTGGGGTTGGAAAAGAGCGCTGCTGAAGCTGGAGAAACATTGGGTTTTTCTCTTGATGAGTTGTATGAACAGGAGAATGATTTTGAGCTTGGCAATCCCAGTAAAGGAACGCTTGCAGCATGTTTTCTTGATTCTATGGCAACCCTTGGTATACCGGGTATGGGATATGGCTTAAATTATGATTACGCTTTTTTTCAACAGAAACTTGATAGTGGCACGCAGAATGAAAAACCATACGACTGGCTGCATAAAGGCCATTCATGGGAAATAAAACGCCCCGAATATTCCTGTAGTGTTGGTTTCTATGGCAAGACACAGACACTGGAAGATGAGAGCGGGAATAAAAAAAAACTATGGGAGCCATCGGAGGATGTTATTGCAGTACCGCATGATTTTCCGGTTACCGGCTATGATAATGATACGGTAAATACACTCCGGCTATGGTCGGCACAGGCCTCTGAGGAGTTTCTTCCGGATTATATTCACCATGGCGATTATATACGGGCACTTGAGGAGAAATTTCATTCAGGCAGAATAACCCATTGCCTTTTTCCTGATGAGGATGTTCGAAGAGCAACGGAAATGCGTATAAAACAGCGATACTTTTTCGTATCCGCCTCTTTGCAGGATATTATACGCCGTTATAAACTTCATAATACTGATATTTTAGATTTGGATAAAAAGGTTGTCATTCAGTTACATGGTAGCAGATGTGCTATTGCCGTGGTAGAGCTGTTGCGTATTTTAATGGATCAGGAGAATGTATCTTTCGATGATGCATGGCGAATAACTCAAAACGTATTCGCTTACACCTGTTTCGCCTCTGCTCTCGATCAGATGGAGAAATGGCCACTCTACTTGATGGAGGAGATGATTCCGCGACATACATCGCTTATTTATGATATTAATAAGTGGCACCTTGACATAGTGCGAAGCAAGGGGAGGCCTAATAAAAATCTGCTGAGGGAATTATCTATAATCGAAGGCGGCGAAGTAAAATGGGTAAAGATGTCGTATCTTGTTGCCCTCGGTTCCTCATGTATTAACGGAGTGTCGCAGGAGCAAACGGATATTCTTAATGATATCGTTTTTGCAAAGTTTAAGAAGAACGTACCTGTTACCATCAAAAATATGACCCATGGCATTGCCATACGCAAATGGCTTTTATGCGCAAATAAACCCCTGGCCAGTTTTATTAATCAATTGATTGGTGAGTCATGGATTACTAATTATAAAGATATTGAAAAATTGGAAGAATACACGGATGACAATGAGATCAAGGCAAAGCTGGGAGATATTAAACATGCTGCGAAGCGGCGGTTGCAACATGTTTTACAATCTTCATTTGAAATGGATTTTGATGCCAACAGTTTTTTGGATGTTGACTGTAAGAGAATCCATCATTACAAGAGGCAGGTACTCCATATTTTGTATATTCTGTCTCAATATTTACGAATTAAAAATGGGAGGGATATCGGTATATACAGGACCCATATTTTTGGCGGTAAAGCTTCGCCCTCCGACCTGCTCGCTAAACAGATTATTCAGCTTATTAATATTGTAGTTGAGATCGTGAACAAAGATCCTCTTACAACAAGTAAATTACGCGTTCTTTTCGTGCCGAATTATAATGTGAGCATGGCAGAGAAAATTATCCCGGCTGCTGATTTATCCGAGCAGATATCAGCTGCTCATCGGGAAGCAAGCGGTACGACCTGCATGAAATTCGCAATAAACGGCGCGATTACCATTGCCAGTAAAAGTGGCTCCAATATTGAACTGGCCAAGAAGCTTGGTGATGATAATATCATCTTTTTTGGTAATACAAGTGATGAACTTAATACGATGAAAAAGTATAAACCATTTGAATTAATTGAATCGAATAAAGAGCTGCAAACAATATTTTCCTTTCTGGATGAGGTATTGCCTTCCTTTCCTGAGGGAGATAAAATCAATCCATTATTAGCATCCTTGCGGGATTTAGATCCCTATTTTGTTTTGCTTGATTTTGAAGATTATATTAATATGCAGTATAGAATTGATGAGCTTTATAAAGAAAAACCTGCCTGGCTTTCAGTCTCTCTTCAGAGTATTGCACGTTCCGGCTGGTTTTCGAGCGATAGAATGGTGCATGAATTTTCACGGGATATCTGGAAGTTAGAGGAATAATGGCAGCAAGAGAGAAAAAATTAGTTGGCATTAACATTGTTGAGGGGAAAGGTCTGGGAAAAGCCTATTTTGTCGGTAGGGCAGTGCGGCAGGACTCAGTTGTATCTATATCCCGGCAGGATATTGGAAATCACATCATGCTTTTTAACGAGATACGTGAAAAAGCAAAAAGTGATTACCGTGCCTATGTTAAAAGCTTTGATGGTACCTCGGCTTTTGATACCTCTATATTAAATGTATATGAACATATTCTTGACGACCCTGCTTTTATCGGGCAGGTCGTTGAGACAATTTCAATAAAACTTTTTGATCTTGAAACATCCATCAGGCTGGTATCCAGTGATTTCATTAAACGCTTCAGCGCTGCAGGCACTTCCTATTTCAAGGAACGAAGCAGTGACATGGTTGAAATATGCGAGAAGTTGATTTCATATATCCATAAAGACGGCGACCGTAAAAAGTCATTCATCGAGCCTACAGTTCTCGTTGTACTACGCGCTTTTACTCCCTCCGACATTTTACGGTATGATAAAGAAAAGATAAAGGGAGTCGTGAGTGTCCACGGCGGTAAAACTTCACATGCAGCAATTCTGGCGCGTTCATACTCAATTCCGGTTGTTTCCGGCATTCACAATATTTCAGAACATATTCGTCCGGGTGATCAGCTGTATGTTGATGCGGATAAGGCAACCGTTTACATCCGACCGGCAGGAAGTGTTATCAGCCGCTTTCATGAAGCAGAGAAAAAGACGGTTGATCTAGGCAAAACATTACGAAAGAAATGGAACCGGCCTGTTTATACGAAGGACGGCATCCAGATTGAGGTTATGGCAAATATATCTCTACCCGAAGATGTGGCGCAGGCCAACAACAATGGCGCTGACGGTATAGGCCTGGTACGAACTGAATACCTGTTGTCGAATAAGAAAGAATTTCCTTCAGAAAATACGCAAGTAGAGTTTTATCGCGCCATTTTAAAGGGCGTTGGCAAAAAAGAATGTGTTATCCGAATGATGGATATTGGAGGGGACAAGATACCTGAATTTTTTGAGATGCCGGTGGAGTACAACCCCTTTATGGGATGGAGAGCCATAAGAATACTACTTGAACGTAGAGACCTGTTCGAAACGCAGCTCAGGGCAATAATGGTTGCGGGAGAAAAGCATAATTATAAAGTTATGTTTCCTATGGTTACCACATTGATGGAATGGCTTGAAGCAAAGAAGATTGTTAAAAGTGTTTCAAAAAAGCTTGGATTAAAAATACCGGAATGCGGTGTCCTGTTTGAAGTTCCCCTGGCAATACTTGAAATGGAAACATTTATGAAAGAGATTGAATTTGCATCTATCGGAACAAACGACCTGCTCCAATATTTAAGCGCCGCTGATAGAAATAATCCAAAAGTCAATTACCTGTATACTCCTATAGAACCCGCTTTCCTCAAGATATTAAAGACAGCTATTGATGTTTGTAAAGATAACGGCAAGTCTATTTCAATATGTGGCGAGATGGCAGGTAACCCGATTTATACAGTTCTCCTTGTTGGCCTTGGTTTAAAAAGATTCAGCGTGATTCCCAAAAATATTCCGATTATTAAGGAGATCATCTCCAATATAAGCTTTATGGAGGCCGCGGAAAGCGCATCCCACCTGCCTGCTATCGAAAGCTCTGCTGGAATAAGCCGCTGGATAGGACGCGTTAATAAGCGGATGGCGGGAGAAATTTTAGAGAAAATTCCTCTGTTCGAGTAATGTTCTGTATTAAATAACACGGAGAAAAATATGCCGAGGTATTCTGTTAAAAGGCGAAGCCCCTTTGCAAAGGCAATTGCTCTCGCAATAGGCCTGGTTATTGCATTGTTTTTGTATCACAAAGTTAAAACAGGCAACCTTGTTGAAGTCTTTCTCGCCTTGTTTGAGGATACCATAACTGCTCCCACTACGCAGTCGAAATTAACAAATGAAGAGAGAGACAGCCTGATGGAACTGGCCTCCGGTTTCTGGGTTTATCGGTCAGACACTAATGACATTTTCACCGTTGATGACAGGTTAGAGATTACGGATAATGGTTATATATGGCAGGTAGAGCGGATTCAATTCACACTTCCGTCAGGCGATAAGAAAAGTATGACGCATGTTTTCCATGGATTTTTTTACCCATCTTCCAAAGCGGTGCCTGATTCAACTTTTATTAACAGTGTTATACGGTTTTTACCCCAGATGTGGATTTACGAAGGTGATACCTGTGTAATAACGAAATATTTTGGTGAAAGCAGACAGCATAAACTGGAAGATAATGTATTACTTGATTATGGTGACTTCGTTGTAGGAGATTATAAGGATGAAGCTTTGGATGTCTTTCTGGATGGTAAGAGTTTTACCATGAATAACAGAAAATACTTTCCCTATGGAGATAAAGATATTCAGAAGTTTTTTCCACAGGGTTTAGTTGATAAAGTCTATAACCTTTCTACTGTCGAAGATGTTAAAAGAGATAAAATGTATTCAGTAATAAATAAGGAAGTTATACTAAATAGGGGCGTTATAGCAAAGGATGTCATAGAAGTTCCCTCACTTAAGGAATGTACGGATTGTTTTTCTATGCAAGACTTTATGCGGAAGGCAATTGTGAATGATTTACAAAAGACGACGATTGCCGATCGCAATTTGGATGAAATCATTGACCTTATGAAAAAGTATTATATCCCATACTGTTTAAAGGCCAAAATGAGTTTGGCCCTTTATGGCAAGGACGCAGAATTACCTCAGATATCCTTCTCGTTCAACCTTACCTGGGAAGGTAAAACCGGGAATGTAATGGTACTGATTCAAGCGAGCGCTCTGGACAGAAAGGTGAAAGAAAAAGAGATAACCAGGGAAATAGAGAAGTGGAGATTCCAGCCACTTGAAAAAGAGAGCCCTCCTTTCAAGGTTTCATTTACAGAAGCTCTTTTGTGATAGTTATACTGTTTTACAAGATTAATTTCTAAAAAAATTAACAGTTTTTTGGGGGAAGGTTTTCCGCTCTTTTGGAGTATTTTAATCCAGCTCGGCTGGGCTAACGCCCCTCGCTTTAACTAATTAATGTCTGGCCAAAAACCAGGTAAAGCTGTCATTTCGACCGAAGGGAGAAATCTTTCTTTTCTAAGAATCAACAACTTACAGATTTCTCCCTTCGGTCGAAATGACAAGAACACGCGTTTCCGGCCAGACACTAATTAGACGTGGTTTGCTAAATAGAGGAGACTAATATAAACCATAGAAAAAGGATCACTTCTTTTTCTTCTTATCCTTCGCCAGAAGTTTTTCAAACATCTCCGGTGGTACAGGCTTGCTGAAGATATAGCCCTGAAACATATCGCATTTTTGTTTTTTAAGAAATGACAGTTGTTTCTCTGTTTCTACGCCCTCTGCGATGACTTTAAGCTTCAGGGTGTGGGCCATTGAAATAATAAGGGAGACAATTGTTTCGCTGTCCCGATATTCTCCGATATCCCGGACAAAGGACTGGTCTACCTTAAGGTTATGGATAGGGAACTTTTTAAGGTAGCTGAGAGATGAATATCCTGTTCCGAAATCGTCAATTGATATTTGAACGCCCTTCTCTTTCAGTTCATTGAGTACCTTTATGGTCTGTTCTGCATTTTTCATTCCGATGCTTTCGGTTATTTCAAGCTGAAGAGAAGAAGGCGCTAAATCACTCAGCAGCAAAATAATTTCTATTTTCTGGAGAAGGTCGTGTTGCTGGAATTGTCGTGCAGAAAGGTTTACCGAGATATGAAAGTTTTTATTACCGCTGTTTTGCCACTCTTTTGTCTTTTCGCACGCGGCACGCATGACATATTCGCCGATTGGCACGATAAGCCCGGTCTCCTCTGCAATGGGGATAAATTCGGCCGGTGAAACAAGGCCCAGTTCCGGATGCGACCACCGTACCAGCGCTTCCGCACCAATAATGGAGTATGTTTTTATGTCAATAATAGGCTGATAGTATACCACGAACTCCTCATGATCCAGCGCTTTATGAAGCTGATGCTCCATGGTCAGGTGTTCAAATGTGGTTGCATTCATTTCAGGAGAGTAATGCTGGAAATTGTTCTGTTCCAGCTCTTTAGCCTGGTACATAGCAGTCTCGGCGTTTTTAATCAGCTCATCAAAATCCGACCCATCCTGAGGAAAAATACTGATCCCTATGCTTGCCGAGATGTAAAAATTCTCTTCATAGGTTGACAATTTGAAAGGTATACTGAAAACCCGCAGAATCTTTTTTGCGACTTTGGCCGCGTCCTCCATTTTTGAGACTTCTTCCAGGATAATGGCAAATTCGTCGTTTCCGAGCCGAAATACTGCGTCAACTTCCCGTAATTCTTTTTTCAGGCGCTTCGCAGTATCTATAAGAATCACATCACCGGCATTAAACCCCAGTGTTTCGTTTATCACTTTAAAACGGTTCAAATCAAGCAGCAGCAGTGCGACAATCTGGTCATTTCTCCGCGCATGGGCAAGCATGAACCCAACGTGGTCCCTAAACAGTATCCTGTTGGGAAGGTTTGTCAGGGGATCATAATTTATTTTTTTTACAAGCTTGTTTTCTGCACTTGTCTGGTCAGAAAAAATTCCTATATAGAGTGTTTTATTTTCCTTTACACTTGTCACAGCCGAAATCGTCATTTCTGTTAAGAAAACCTCTCCGTTTTTTCTGCGGTTCCACACACTCCCGTTCCATCGGCCGGTTTTCTTAATGTTTGACCACATGCTTTCATAAAAATCTTTTTCATGGCGACCGGATTCAAGGAATGACGGTTTATAGCCCACAATTTCATGTTCAGCATAACCGGTAATGGTGG
>JAUXBV010000073.1 GCA_030619215.1 Fibrobacterota bacterium
CCTCCAGTATTTCCATTTCATCGTTGTCTTTTAATTTGTCAAAATGATTAACCATTGCTTTTTTACAATTATCAATTTTTGATATTATTTCGGATTCTTCCAGGCCGTTTTTTTTAAGAACTCCCATAATTATCATCGGGTCTGTCATACCATTGTAATTTATTATCTCCACCGTAGTATCTATCCCATAGACCTCTTTTACAGCCCTGGAAAATGCAGCTTTATGGCCTGTTGCATTTGTTATCAGTGTTTTGTCAATGTCAAACAGTATAAGTTTTTTAATTTCCATTAATTATCCTGTAGTAATTATTAATAAAATTAGCTCTTTATTGTAGTAGCAAATCACAAAAATAGAAACGGTTATTCTTAAGGACTATTTCTCCTTTTGTATATTTTATCGGCTTATTGAATATTGGCCCATCAAATACAAAGCTATGAAACTCTCCGTTTTCACCGCAGGGGTCAGCTTTGTCAGGTAAATCATCTAAAAAAAATTCATCATAGATTCTTCCGGCAAATGATTCGTCTAAAACGGTGTTGTCAACGCAGGTGATGATTGCTTTAAAATTATTTTGTATAAAGGTACTACTTAATTCCGTGGTATTTTTATTCCATAAAGGGAATATCGCCTTCATTCCCACCTTTGCTAGATTCTTTTCTCTATACTCTCTAATACCCTGCAGGAAAATATCTCCAAATATCATAGATTTATATCCGGATGATAGGTACCTCTTCAGTACATTCTCCATCTGCCGGTCATATTTTTCATTTGAGCACTCTTTGGGGATATATACCTTTTCAAGTGGAAGATTCAGGCTGTTTGCCTGTGCCTGGAGCAGTTCTTCTCTTACACCGTGCATGCTTATTCTTTTATAACCCTCCGTGACGGTTGTTAACAGAGTAATGTCGTACCTGCCAATTTTATGAATTTCATGAAGAGCAAGGGCACTGTCTTTTCCGCCACTCCATCCTAATAGAACAGGTTCCTTCATTGAATATCTCTTTACATTTTAATTATGGTTTTACTTAGCAGGTTAGCTATTACCCCTGCTATGGGGGGAAATATAAATGTACTTGCCAATCTCAGAAGAGTAAATTTCCATCCGAGTATTCCAACTTCCATTGGCAGCCTTGCGACAGCCCATAAGGACCAGCTTGTTAAAAAAGCCACCATTGTTCCGGCGCTTGCACCTGAGTTTACCAGCCCTGCAACAATCGGCAGGCTCACATAGGGTCCTCCCGGTGTTATACCCCCGGCAATTGTCCCGATAATTATTCCCCGGATGCCTGATTCCGTACCGATCCATTTTGATAACATGTCTTTGGGGAGCATTGTTTGGATAAGGCCTGCTAAAATAAATGCGAATAGTAATAATGGGAGTACTTGTATTAATAAATTGTAGCCTATTTTTAAACCTGCGATATTCTGGCCGTCACCTTTTACTGAAGATATCGTGAATAGTATGCCAGCCAGAATAGCCATTATTATGGTTGGTATTAACATCTGAGATTTCCTTTTTGGTTTAGGCATTATTGCAAATGTCCTTTAATATCACTATTTGTTGTAAAAAGAAGTATGAATATTTAAAATGTCAATTTCTTTTCTTTCCTGTTATTAAATAAGCTCCAATATAATTTATACCTTCTTTTTTTCATATCAAGAGCAAGCGACCAGACAGTTTTAATATGGGAGAGGTTCTGGCAGATACAGGAGTCGGTATCCGCGATAATTTTTATAACATCAGAAAATTGTAATTCTTCTTTGTAATGATTTATTCTTTGAATTGTTTCATAGTATCTTAAAAATGAGTTATGTTTTGGCCTGTGTATAAGAATAGTATCTTCAAGGGAAAGCTCCGGATCGACATAATGATTTGTCTGTAATAACAGTCTATTTTTAGGATAGAGTACTTTAAACCTTTTTGAGGTATGCTCAATAACAGCCATATTTCCATTTTTATCTGCAATGAAAAAGTTTTTAGGACAACATAAAGGAACTTTATCAAAAAGCTTTATTGCATCCTTGACGGTTGAACAGGTTTCCGCAATTTTTTTTGTTATATGAACGGAAGACAGGCCGTAAGAATATTTATCGTTAAACGCGAAGGTGATTCCAATAAATAAGCCCTTATCATTAATTGCGTCGTCAACGGTATATACAAAGTGTTTGGGCTTTGCTTCTGCGACTCTTCCTATACCCATGTCACTTACTGCTATAAAAGAGTTTCTTTGAGGGTTGACGACTTTATAAACCTGAAATACCTTTTCAATTGCAGGGTGCCAGTCGTAATTTCTGCCAATGAAAACACCATTTTTATTCTTAATACCAAAGATGGTGCAGGCTTTTTCTGAGCTGATGAAATTATCATACCAGAAAATTTCTCCGGTTATAAATTTGTATATCAGCTTGTTTTTATCAAGGTTGCCGGCTTCCGCAACCCCTTCATATTCTTCCAGTAGCTCAGGGTAAAACTTTTTGTAGACTTTAAGCTGGTTATCAAAAAGGGATTTATTAATCCTGATCTTCTTTACATCCAGGCCATTTGAACGGTAGATTTGACCCAGTTGTTTTCCTATTTCACTAAAGGTGCCCTTAAAGGTATTAATTTTCATCCCTCTATATATCCATATAATTATTTGTTTGAATGTATTTTCTCTTTTTGAGGTAATACCTAAAAATAGTTTTGGAAATTCTACCGGGAGTCGGAGTACCTGCTTTTTTTATCCATAATCTTTTTTGAGTTTATCAATTTCATACCCCTTCACATTAATAATATTTTATAGTATTTGAATGAGTAACCTTTCATTAAGGAATTCATTATGGTGAATAGATATCGCTTTTTCTTTATACTCTTATCAATGGTGGTTTTTATGAGTTGTCAGGATGAACCTATGGATGATAAAGCTCCTATATCTTATGTCAAAGCCGAGCTGGCTAAACTTGCCCCGGTCGAGCTCAAATGCGACATTTCCCATCTTTCCGAATCAGACCGGGCATGCCTTGCAAAATTGATAGAAGCGGCAAAGCTTATAGATCAACTCTTTCTGCTTCAGGTAAATCCGAGAAACCCTGAATTGCTGAGTGAGCTTAGGAAGGTGGAGGACTCAACCGCCCAGTACTATCTGGATCTGTTTAACATCATGTTCGGGCCATGGAACCGTATTGATCGCGATAAGCCGTTTATAAAAAATGCTTCAAAGCCTGCCGGAGCCGGGTATTATCCCCTTGACATGAGCAAGGAGGAATTTGAAAAAGCAATAAAAGATAAGCCGGATCGTGAAAAGGAATTTAGAAGTGGCTTTACCGCTATCCAACGAATCGAAGGGAGATTGAGGGCTGTTCCCTATCACGAAGCATATAAGCCGCTGCCGCAACAGGTCAGCAAGTTGCTGAAGGAAGCTGCGGCATTAACCGAAGACGCAACTCTGAAAAAGTACCTTCAGCTTCGTGCAGGGGCCTTTCTGACTGACGATTACTTTGAAAGCGATACTTCATGGATGGATCTGGCGGGTGATATAGAGGTGGTTATCGGCCCTTACGAAGTGTACGAAGATGAGCTGTTCAATTATAAAACGGCTTATGAGGCCTTCCTGTGTGTGGTTGACCATCAGGAAAGTGAGAAGCTGATGACCGTGACCAGGTATCTCAGTGAAATGGAGTCTGCTTTGCCAATACCGCATCAGTATAAAAATATGAACAGAGGCTTATCCTCTCCGATAAAAGTGGTGCAGGAGATTTTTTCAGCGGGTGATACGAAAGCCGGTGTACAGACCATAGCGTTTAACCTGCCAAACGACGAGAGGGTGCGGGAAGCAAAGGGTTCAAAAAAGGTAATGCTTAAGAACGTTGCCCAGGCAAAGTTTGAAAAGTGCTGGATCCCCATTGTAAATACCATTTTAGCCCCTACTCCACTGAAGCACGTCTCTTTTGACTCTTACTATAACCATATACTCATGCATGAGATGAGCCATGGCCTCGGTCCCGGCCTGATTACCATGCCGGACGGAAGCAAGATGGAGGTGGCTAAAGCCCTGAAGGAGGTTTATACCGTAATTGAAGAGTGTAAGGCCGATGTTCTCGGTATTCTTAACATGAAGTTTCTTATGGACAAAGGGGTATTTTCGAAAGAGGATGAATACTCGATGTATGCCAGCTACCTGGGCGGTATGCTGCGCTCTATTCGTTTCGGCATTGACGAAGCGCATGGAGGCGGTGTGGCGATTCAGTTCAATTACTGCTTTGACAAAGGCGCATTCAAGACATATCCGGACGGTAAACTGGATTTTGATGAAGAAAAAATTTTACCCACACTCACAGAGCTCGCCAATAAAATCTTACTCTTTCAGGCGAGAGGCGACTATAAAGGCGCGAAAGAATTTATAAAAAAATACAGGGTAATGACGCCGCTGATGCAGAAATATGTTGATATGCTTAAAGATATTCCGATTGATATTAGACCAAGTTATCCAATAATAAAAGATATTGGGAAATAATTAATTAGTTTACCAGATTAGGAAAATGATAGTTTTCCAGCAGGGTGTAAAGCTCCGGAGGTGGGGTTATGGAAGGCTTATTAAGTTCTGCGGCTGATTCTTCCAGATTAAAACTTAATAGCGAGTCCATGTCTTGCTCTTGGGAATAAAGCCTGTTAGCAAGAAATAATATTCCGAAGAATATACACACTGATAATAGCATGTTTTTCTTTCGCATTTATTATTCCCCTTTAAATAGTTCGAGAATTAAACATCACAGGTATCTCCTGAAACATCTATATTTTATTGTTGAGTTAATTGGGTGGACGACATGCGCATAAGTAACTTTATTCAAAATTCAAATGTTAGTGAGGTTATGCGGTTTATGTTTCTTAACAGTGAAATTTTTAGTAAAATTTAATTTTCATCATACTTTACCGAAAGGAGTGCTGTTATGTTAAGAAAGCAAAAAGACGAATTTGAACGGAATAACCAAGAATATCAGTTGCCATCAAAACAAGAATCGTTTACAGGAGGTGTTTCAGATAATGAGAAGACGGTAATCGGCGAGCATATTTCAATAGATGGCACGGTTCGTGCCAAAGAGGATCTGATAATTCAGGGATCCTTAAAAGGCGCAATGGAACTTGACAAACATCATATTACCATTGGCCATAAGGGAAAGGTTGAGGCCGACATTCAAGCTGAAAATATAACTATCAGCGGTACATTGAATGGTAATGTTACCGTACATGGAAAAGTTGAAATTACCAAGGAGGCTAATTTTACCGGAACGATAAAGGCTAAAAGTATTGCAATCGAAGATGGCGCCTATATCAAAGCTTCCATAGAAATGCAGCGTGAAGAAGATAAAAAACCGAAACCTGTCGCCAAACGCCCCATCGATGCAGTAGTAATTGCCCAGGAAACAACAAAGGCAGTATCAGAAAATAAGGTGCCCGTAGGACAATAGCACTTGGCTACTCTGACGGAGCAAAACGAACGTATCCATACTGTCATTCACAATGCCAACATTTATTCGAGCAGAATGATGCGTTCGTATATATCATGGCTTTCTAAACGAAGAAACGCCTGCATACTTGATCTTGGGCCGGTGTGCGACGATACCGTTAACTTTTTTCTTCCCCACGTAAAAAAAATATTTTTATACGATGTGTTTTTACGTCTCAGCCGGCACCAGGACACACATACGGTCTTACAGAATCTTGACTATAAGCCAAATAGTTTTGATGCAATTCACCTCTGGGACCTGATCAACCATCTTGAAAGTAACAATACATCTTTATTATTAAAAGTATGCTATTCTCTGTTAAAACCAGGTGGTTCAGTTATTATCACTGCATATGATGAATTCAAAAATCGTATCCCTCTCAATTCATTTGCTGTTAATAAAAATTATCAGGTGGTTCTTCGACCTCAGCATCACTTGGATCTCCCATATTTCCATCGTAATAACAGGGATATTAGCCTTATTATGAGTCAATTTAATCTCTGCAATTCCTATGTATATAAATGTGGTGTTCGTGAGTTTTATTTTCGGAGGGATTGAATTGTTTCAAGGTGAGTATAACCGGATGGCATGCTCTCTTATTCGCCTATCCATTTGAGTCCATTTTTTCTAACAATCAGTATATATGGCGGCAATATTAGTACCTTAGAAATTATTTTCGTGTTTTTTTTACCCTGAAGGGTATAAGAGCTACTAAGAAATGAATTTCTAAGTATCTCTTTATGGCAGAAAATAATTTCGTGAAGGTACTTATCCAGTTTATCTGGGTTAGGTAGGTATAACTTATTAATTTTATAATCATTGGCAACTTATTACCCTTTAATTGGCGCATATATATCTTAAATAAATAGCTTATAAAAATTACTTATCTAAAAAGCGTGAGTCTATCTTTTCAGGGGGGAGTGTAATATGAGACGCAAAATATCAAAGACCAGACGTGATTTTTTGAAAACTTCCATGGGTACTGTTGCGGTTATTGTAACTAAGAAAATAGAAGCATCTAAATTACCCTTTCCCAATCAAAAAATCATCAACCCGGCTATTGATAATCTAAGAGTGGTTTGTTGCCATGATCCAGATATGGTAACAGGAACTCCTACAAGCTGGAATACCATTGCCGATCAAAATGAGTATGCTGTTGTAGAACAAATACAGGGGAATATAGACCAGATGGCAATGGCCCTTGCAGAAAAGGACAACCCGAAAGAAGCCTGGGAGGCCATCTTTCAAAAGCCAGCCTCTAAACAATGGTCCGAAGTTAAAGTTGCTATAAAGGTAAACGCTAAAACAAGATCCGGCATTCCCAAGAATAATCCACGGCTTGCTACCATAGATAAGATATGTAAAGCTATAAACAGCCTTGGTGTGCCAATGCAAAGTATTATAATCTATGACGGTGATGATGAGGAGGCCAGCGCCTTATACGAAGATTATATCGGCAATGGATTGCCCTCTGATGTCATAGTTAGCCAGCGAAACGATGCTTTAGGCGGTACAATGTCTACTCCTGTTCCAGCCCCATGGAGCAGAAATGTGAATTGTACCAGGGATATTGCGAACGGCACCATTGACCTCCTGGTTAATATTACCGTGAACAAAGGATCACATGATTGGACTGGCCCTGCAACTATTACCATAAAAAACCACCTGGGTACTTTTGCTCCAACTCATGACTTCGATTTTATGGTTGGAATTACTAAAAGTGATGCAATTGTTGGCGGCACACCGGTGCGGCAGCAGCTCTGTTTTGTTGATTCGATCTATGCATGTAGAACAGGTCCCTCGGATCCTCCAAGTCACGCTCCTCATCGCCTTGTCATGGGTACCTGCAGCCCTGTTGTCGATTATCTTGTAATAAAAAAAATACGCGAAGACGTCATGAACGTAACTCATACATCCAGTATAGTGAACAGGTACCTTACCGACTTTGGCTATTCAACAAATGACGTCTCTGATTTTATAAATGTTGATCCAACGCCAATTAATCCTGTCAACCAGTCTGCAGGTTCAGAGAAAAAAACTATACTTAAACTCTCTTTGCCAAAATCAATTTCTAAAGTATCCGCTATTTCATTTGATCTTACAAGTAAAGTAAGGCCGATTTTTATTAATATCCACAATCTCAAGGGACGACGGATAAGATCGCTTCCAATATTATCATCATCCGATGGGAAATTATTTGCTTCGTGGGATGGGTGCAATTCTTCAGGTGCTAGAGTGGGATCAGGAGAGTATCTGGTGACAGTTAAACAAAATGGAAAAGCAATGTCGAAAAAGATTGAATTGGTACAATAATAGTTTATTCAAAGGATTTTTTTACCAGGAGGGTAAAGCTTGAAATTTATAATTAAGTTATCACTTATAGCAGCTATATTTTTCTTTTCCTGCAATGATGAGGAAACCGGGGAAAAATTAACCGGTACTATCCGGGGTCTTGACGGCACACCTGTTTCGGGCGCTGCTATTACTCTGAAAAACAGTGGTAATTCAACGACTTCAGATGCCTCGGGTAAATTTGAAATGAGCCTATCCGAAGATCAGCTCATTAACGTGTATAAATCATCCGGGGATTCTGTTATTGACACCCTTGTAGCAACCCATAATGACTATTTACACAAAAGAAAATGGGTGTATGATTATTCGGATGAAATTGATGCCATTCTCTGGGATAAAAAATTCCGCCTTACTACTGAAGTTTCCGGATGGGTAGATCAATCCGAATACTTCGCAACGTTTGATACGATCCAGCTTTACGACTTAATAGATGGCGGCGCTACTAAATATACAGAGCAGGGCCTTATTGACGGTATTTTTCAGTTGCTTAAAAATGGCAATTTTTCATATGATATCTTTTTCTACAACTTTGGTACTTCACAAAAAGCTACGGACATGTTTACCACACAATCAAACTCAGTTTCATCAAAAGTAGTAATTCCCGGTTACGACGAATCGATTGCTGTTGGTGATGAATTCCTCGGAGGTGCTATAATTTATGCACATTTCAGCCAGTTTGAGCTTGAGTTGAGTCTTGGCGGTTATGCTGATATTGAACAATTGAAAGCGGATGCCGCACAATTTTTACAAGTATATGAAACAAAGATCGGAAGCATAAAGTTAAAGCGTTAGTAAACCAAAAATGATACTATTTTTCATCAGCCCACACCACATTCCGCATTATATTTTATTAAAAGACGGAATATAACAAATACATGTTTTAAGAATAATTGTAGGAGGTATATAATGAAAAGAGCAGTAAATTGTTTTTTCCTTTCTTCACTTTTTATCTCACTTCTTTTATTAGGTTGTAAAGAACCTTCAGGCTCCTCAGACGACCCGACAGCGGAGAGTTTATTACCAAAGGAAAATGAAGTCCCTGGCTGGGTATTTGAAACACAACAACTTTGTAATGAAGGAACGGCAAATGACCAGCAAAGTCTATTTGACATCATTGACGGGGGCGCTACGGAATATATAGACCGTGGTTTTGTAGCAGGTGCCTTTAAAGGCTATCATGACGGAAGCTATGCAATATGTGTCGAAATTTATGATCAGGGCTCAAGCACAAATGCATCATCAGTTTATCAGGTAATGGAAGATGGGTTGTACATCCCTATCGGCTCACTGGGCTCTCATGCAAGACTGGATACATCGCTTATGTTCAATTATGAAATTGAACTTGCAGAAGATAAGTTTTTTGTGAGGTTATCAACCGTTGACAATAAAACAGAGGAGTATAAACAGGCTGCAATAAGTATAGCTCAAAATATCGTAAGTAAAATTGGGAGGTAATTTAACCAGTTTAAACAATAGCTGAGGTATAAACTAAAAATTTCCTATACTCTATTATCCCGTGATTAATCTAATTTTAATTCAGGGGTTATCACGGTGTTATTCTTTAAAACCTCTTCAAGTTCCCTTTGTATCAAATTTCTATTTTTTGGAAATCTATCTTTCCAATCTTTATCTATGTATACATAATTGCATTCCAAACCTTCTATTTTGCAGTTAATTATCTGTGTTTTAAACAAATTTGCCTCACTTAACTTTACTTTCTTTAAATGAGAGGCCATCATAAGTGAGTGATATAAATTAGCCCCACTCATATCCGTTTTATAAAGCATAGAACCAATAAAGCTTACATTGCTGATATTTGCTCCTCTGCAGTCAGTTTCAGAAAGTTTTGCATTACCAAGGTCAACATAACATAAATCTGCATTTTTCAAATCTACACTTTCAAGGTTTGCTTCATGTAATATTGCCTCTTGAAAATCTACTCCAGAAAAATC
>JAUXBV010000483.1 GCA_030619215.1 Fibrobacterota bacterium
AAAATATTGCTTTATAACCATCTTCAAAGAGACTTTTTATAGTGATCTTGGAACCAAGAGTAGCATTACATTTCAGTGTGATGTTTTCAGAATTAATAATAGATTCAATTTCCTCTTTTAACTTATCACGTGGCATACGATAAGAAGGTATACAAAGGTTAAGCATTCCTCCCGGCTGATTGTCTTTTTCAAAAATGGTTACCTGATAACCACGTAAAGAGAGATAATGGGCAGCAGTAAGACCGGCAGGGCCGGCACCAACAATTGCTGCCTTTGGCATTTTTTTACCTGGTTTGGCAACTCTAATCGGTTTATATACCTTTGGATCTATCCGGTCGGTGACAAAACGTTTCAAAGCCCTTATCGCAATGTTTTGTCCACCGGTGGTTCCCGACCTGCACCTGTCCTCACAGGGGTGGCTGCATACACGTGCGCAGACCGAAGGAAAGGGATTTACTTCCCTGATAGTCAGATAGGCTTCTTCATACTCGCCTCTGGCAATGTGAGCGATATACCGCCACGCTTCTGTTCCCAATGGGCAAGCATCCTGGCATGGCGCTCCAACAAGTTCCTTACATACACCCGCAGGGCATCTCTTATTTACTATATGCTCGATGTATTCATCCCTGTAATATTTTAATGTGGAAAGTACAGGGTTAGATGCTGTCTGCCCCAGGCCGCACATAGTAGTATCCTTGACAACTAATGCTAACTCCTCAAGTAAATCCAATTCTTCGAGTGTGCCTTTCCCTTTTGAGATGTCATCAAGAATTTCATACATCCTTTGAGTACCTTTTCGGCAGGTAAAACATTTTCCACAGGACTCCTCTTTTAAAAAATTCATAAAATATTTTGCTACATCCACCATACAGGTATTTTCATCCATGATGATCATTCCGCCGGAACCCATGATGGAACCTGCTTTTGACAGGCTATCATAGTCGATAGGCAGATCGAATTTATCAACAGGTATGCATCCGCCTGAGGGACCTCCTGTCTGAACGGCTTTTATTTTTGCTTTGCCTGAGGGCCCTCCACCGATGTCAAACACAATCTCCTTGATCGGTGTACCCATAGGCACTTCGATAAGGCCGGTATTCTTTATTTTTCCAACAAGGCTGAAAATTTTTGTACCCGAGTTTCCTTTGGTTCCTACTTTTGCATATTCAGACGCTCCAAGATTGATTATTAAAGGTACATTTGTCCATGTTTCCACATTGTTAATTACTGTCGGCTTACCATATAATCCTTTTTGAATCGGAAAAGGCGGTCTCTGCCGCGGTTCACCCATCTTCCCTTCTATCGACCGGATCAGGGCTGTCTCCTCACCGCAAACAAATGCACCCGCACCCTTTACAATCCTTATATCAAAAGAAAAACCCGTACCCAGAATATTTTCTCCCAGGAGGCCAAAATCACCGGCCTGCCGCAAGGCTATTATCAGGTGTTTAATAGCCAGAGGATATTCATTACGGACATAGACGATTCCTTCCGAACTCCCTGTTGCATAAGCGCCGACAAGCATAGCTTCTATAATGCTATGAGGGTTTCCTTCAAGGAGGCTTCTGTCCATATATGCCCCCGGATCGCCTTCATCCGCGTTACAGATGAGGTATTTTCCATTTTCACCGGGCATTCCGGCTAGCATCTCCCACTTTAATCCGGTGGGGAAACCCGCTCCTCCACGTCCCCGAAGCCCGGAAGCTTTTATTTCTTTGACCACCTGTTCGGGTGTTAAACCGGAAAGAACCTTTTCAAGAGCCCGGTATCCTCCATTGGCAATATAGTCATAAATACGAATTGGGTCTATCTGCTGGTTTCTTCGGAAAATTGTCCGTTTCTGCTTCTTGAAAAATGGGATTTCGCTTTGTCTATAATATTTTGTATTTGTCTTCGGGTCGGTATACAGAAGATCTTCCACAAAAACATCCGCAATAACCGCATCAATTATCCTGCTTATATTTTCCGTTGTGACTTTATGATAAAAAGCATCCTGTGGTTGTGTAAGAATAAACGGGCCCATTTCACAAAAACCGTGACATCCGGTTATTTTTATAGAAACAGCATCCAATAACTGATTCTGTAAAATGTATTTCTTGGCAATCCGTATAATATCATTTGAACCGCTTGCCTGGCAGGCGGTGCCCCCGCAGATCACAATGCGTGGCTTTGAGTCTTCCTCGTCAAGCGCGACCATTTTGAAAAAATCTCTTAATTCCTCGATTGACGCTAATTTTCCCATCTATACTCTCCTTATAATTCTTACAGCTACCATGCAAACCAACAGAACGAAAAAATGAGTAATAAACAATCTCTATATTTTATTGATACTCTTCACAATGCCATATACTTCCGTCAAGTTTTGTCTCTTTGCACGTATCACGGTTTTCACAATTGATGCAAAGCCCTTTTACCAGGTCGATCATATGATTTTTACACCCCCTGCGAGAACATATCTTGATCAAGCCTCCACCGTAAATAACCATAGGTACCATTGGTGCGTTACATAAAGGACAAAATGACGCACTTACCATTTCATTATGGCAATGAGGACAGAAGTTATGAATTATTGTATCAATAGGGATTTCATGCTCTGATTTGTAATTATAACTTCCATAAAGAGAAGACATTCTGATCCAGCCGTGTTTGCGGCCGAAAGAAGTCGTCAGGCGAACCGAAGGGTAACCGTCGATAAGGTAATTTGGGTCGAGAAGGCTGTGATTGCAGTAGGGACAACGTACTTTAACGGGGAAGATACGCTCGTCTTTTTTAATATCAGCCTTGTCCAGACCGTCTCTGGTTTTTTTGATAATCTGTTTTACCTGCAAAGCATTTACATTAGAGAAATAGTGGGCGTCAACCACAACCATAGGTCCGCGGGCGCACGCGCCCAGGCAGCTTACCGTTTCCAGCGTAAATTCGTTATCAGCCGTTGTCTCCCCTGCTTTAATACCAAGTTGATTCTCAAATTCTTTTACAATGAGATGTCCTTGACGGACATGGCACGCGGTGCCGAGGCAGACCGCTATTAAATGTTCTCCTCTCGGTTTCAGGCTGAAATATTTATAAAATGTCGCCACTCCGTAAATATCAACAAGAGACCTGTTTGTCTTTTCTGCCGCTTTTCTCAGAGCCTCTTCCGGGAGATATCCGTGGATCCTCTGGATTTCTTCAAGTATTGAAATTATCTCGTCATTACGCTTCTCTCTCGTTTCAATAGCGTTCACATGATCTTTGACCGTCATTTCCTCTCCTTGACAACAGACTGTTTGTGAGCTTTGTATAATTTATCGATATTCCTCGCAGTGCCATATACCGCCGGGTAGTTTGGCCGATTTACATACAGAGTTATTATCACAATTAATACAGAGCCCCTTAAATTCATTTGAATACTTTTCAGCATTAGCCGATATTTCACCGGGATTATTTTTCGCTGAGATATTAACCGTTACTTGTTCCTCCGGCATATAGGCGTCATATTCCTCACAACACACTACAGGGCCTTTCATAGAAATGAGATATGAACAACCATCTTTATTATTGCATCTTTTAACCTTTCATTGTATATTTTTTGAATTTTTTCTTTCTTTTTTGGATCTTTCTCCTTTTCTATATCCTCTTTAAAAACTATTCCTTTTTTTACTGTTTTTATATATTC
>JAUXBV010000401.1 GCA_030619215.1 Fibrobacterota bacterium
AAGCGAACGAAGTACAGTTTTTACAATAGAAAAAAGCAGCTATTTTAAAAAATCCATTAGCAAAACATTCCACGGAAGGGACATATTTGCTCCGGTGGGTGCCTATTTGTCAAAGGGTGTAATTCCATCAGAAATTGGAAGGGTGAAGAAAAGATGGGTTGCTCTCGATTGGCTGGAGGTTGAGGTTGCAAAGGATTTTATAAAAGGAACAATTATTTATATCGACCATTTCGGCAATGCATTTACAAATATTACTAAAGAGTCGCTTAAAATAATTAATAGAAAAGAATTCTTTGTTACTATCAAGGGTAAAAAATCTATACAAGTATGTCAATATTATAATGAAATAGGGAAAGGTAAGGTATGTGCTCTTATTAACTCCGCAGGGTATCTTGAGATAGCTGTTAACGGTGGTAATGCGGCACGGCGCTATAACTTGGCAATTGGAACATCTATTAGCGTGATGCCTTCTGATAAAATATAGGAATTGACTAGATCATTTCATTATTACCGCTTTTCTGACAATGCCGGTTTTCCCAATTGTAAACCTTAAATAGTATGTCCCAGAGCTATATTCAGCTATATTCAGATGTGCATTATGTGACCCGGCAGTTTTATACTCATTGAAAATGAGCTTAATCGTTTTGCCCTTTGCATCAACCAGGTCGAGTTTGATATGGCTGGGGGATGGTAGGTTGAAATGAACCATTAATGTTTTTGGTGCGTTGTTTATTGTAATGCTCTTAGATATCTGTTTTGTGATGAAGTTTATTATTCCCACTGTTTGTGTAGTATCCCAGCCAGGGTCATATTGATCAGCCCAGGATATAACCGTATCAGAAAGACTACTCTTATTCAGGTTGTTATGGCCGAGATCTAAATTCTGGAAAGGTACAAGAAAGGTAACAGAGTCAGGTAGAGTTGTCAGCTTGTTATTGTCAATCTTAAGGGTGTTGAGCACGGAAAGCTTTCCAATTTCAGAAGGAACGCTGCTAAGGTTGTTATTGGATATAATGAGGTTTTGCAGGCCAGCTGCTTGCCCGATCTCCTTGGGAATGCCTGTTATTTTATTCCTGTGAATCCAGAGGATATCAAGACCTGCCATATTTCCGATAGTTGAAGGAATAGCGGTTATATCGTTATTTTCAAGGTAAAGCCCTCTTAAATTAACTAGATTTCCAATCTCTGAAGGAATAGAGCTTATGTTATTATTGCTTAAATAGAGCCTTCCTAAAGCTGTCAAACTCCCGATTGTAGTAGGAATATCGGTCAGTTCGTTATAGCGAAGGTCAAGAAATGCCAGATCCTTTAGATTTCCAATCTCCGAAGGAATGCTTTCAAGACTGTTATCATGAAGATCAAGATGTGTGAGTTTTGTTATATTACCAATTTCTGAAGGTAGAGTGGAAAGCGCTCTCTCTTGAAGAAGTAATGTATCTATCCTGTTATTTCCAACCTTGCTCACTTCCTCTACCGTAACAGTGCTAAGCCCGTTGCTATCGAGTATTGCTCTTACAGCAAGGGAATCCTCCTTGTAGTTCTGGGAAAAAATAGTTAGAGAAAAAACAAGAAGAGACACAATTGTTAACGCTGGAATTGAAGCACACTTTTTCATAAAAGTTTCCTCCTGAGTGATGATGGAGAATGAACATTTTTGTACTCTATTGATAATCTACTAAAAATTACTTAAAAGGCATACTTTTTTCAACAGAATAAGGCATTTCAACATGGACGCAACAGGCCCTTGGTTAATTTTTAACACACAAATAATGATTTTATCAGAATACGATATTGAATTTAAATTATTTTGGAGATATAAGATATTATTAATTTATTAACTTTAATTTGCGATACATACAGAGAAATTATCATGAAAATCGTTATCAATGTTATTGTTGGTGTTGTTGTAGCGCTTCTTACCGCCATGGTTGTTTTATTATGGGTAAATCAGAAGTTGTCACCGCTGGACCGTGATTATGCCGTTAAGGAGCTGATCAATGCAAAAGCAGCCATTGAGAAAGATATTGATGACATTTCCTCAAACATACTTGGGCAGCTTAAAGGGTTTTGTTCGTCAGTGGCCAATGACCGGGACTTTGCCATGAAACTTATTGTTGAAAAAGATTACAGCGCACCTGAAGTTGCCGAGATTGCCGCCTCTTATATGAAGGCAATGGGTTTCTCATTTTTAGAGGTTACCGACGCTGATTTCAGAATTCTCTCATCCGGTCATTTCCCGGCAAGCGCAGGAAACAAGTCTCTGCAGAAAAGCAGCCTTTCCGACAGCAGTGCCGGTTTTATGTTTGACAATATAAAGGGTGCGGATGTGTTGTCGCTGCAGATCAAGATTCCTTTCTCATGTGCCGGAGCATTGTTTTATTGTGTTGGAGGGGTTGTGGTAGATGAAAATTTTATTACCAGCCTTATACCTCATGAGAATATCCAGCTCATTTTAAAGCATGGGAAAGAGATCGTCGGGATGGAAGACATTGAGACAATGTCTGAGCTTAAGGATAATAGTATTATTATTAATGACAGGAGCTGGCTTGCCGAGTCGCTCGTTCTTCCCTGGGCCGGTGAGGCGGATGCGCCTGAAATAATAATACTTTTAGAGGAGCCTGCAGATTTTAACCTGCTGGATGTTATTTAGAATATTGTCATTATAGAAAATCGATGGTATAATGTAATTATACAATCCTCCAAGAGGGAACTTTTTTACAAAATTTTACAACATTCGCAATTAATCGTGTTAAATTATATATTAAACGTTTAAGGCGAAAATATCTTTTTAACTTACTTAATTGTGCTATTCCTATAATATGCGGACCAAGCTTTTGAGATTATACGTCATACTTTTCTCTTCCCTATTTTTTCTGTTTCTCAAGCCCTCTCAAGTGTATGCTGAAGGCGATAGGCCCTATCTGAGCCAGGAGTTTGTTGATACAATGGTGCAGAATGCATTCTACGGTTTTGTAGAAGCTGTTGAGTTTGGGGGAACCGAGATGCTGCAGAGCCGGGCAATCAAAAGAGCAAAAAAGGTAGCGGCAGAACTGAAAATGCTTGCAAAAGGAGACCCTAACAGGCGGTATGTGTTGTGGAGAGTGGGCGAGCTTGAGCAGCAGATCTATTATGAAGAGGAAGAGCTGCTTCTGAAAAAGATGTATAAGAACCAGAAGGCAATCAATGTTCTGTGCAACAAGTTTAATGAGGAGGTTGGGAAACGAAGGCCGAACTTTGGAAACCTGATTGCAATCCACTCGTCAATGATTAATCTTGACCCCCATAAGGCTGATGAGCTGGCATGGCTGATTGAGGACAGGGATAGAAATATTTCGCGGGAGGTTTCCTTTGCGTGTGAAAGGTACCTGCTTTTTGGAGCCTATGATAATGCAAAAAAGGAGTTCGGGTATATAAAAAAGAACAGGAAATACCTCTTTATACCTGATGGAACGTTTGAAAGTTTTGAGAATAGAATTTATAAAAAGATTGAAGCTGATGAGATGGTTGCAAATATAGAGACCTATTACAAGGACATTATTGCAGAGATTAACAAAACGAATATTGGAAAAGCACGATGGAGTATTGCATTCTTTGAGGACAGACTGCAGAAAGTGCATACCATGCTCCCGTACAAAAAGTACAGCCGGTTTAAGAAGAAATTAAATAAGTTCTCTGAAATGATAGCGCAGAAAGAGGATTCCCTTGTCTATCGAAATATGACGCTGATACATGAAAACAAATTTAATGAAGCAATTGATTATATGGAAAAAGTGCTCAGGAAGCGCGGTGTTTCAAATGATAAAATCGCAATGGTTGACAGAACAATAATGGCGCTTCCGGGAAGAAAGAGAGTAACCGCAGCGGATAAATCGGTGGACAGAGAGCTTCTGGCATTAACGAATGCGCCGTCGGATGACAACGGTTTCTCTTTTGGCGACATTGCAGCAAAGATGAAAGCTAAGATGGACAGCATACAGGCTTATGAGGCCGAGCAGAGGCGCCTTGCACAGATACAGTGGGAGAAGGAGCACAAGAAAGAGATTACTGCAAGGTTGCGGAAAGAGAAAAAGCAGAAAAAGTACAGAAGTAAAGCAAAAAAAGATATGTTAAAAATATATACCCTCCTTGAGAATAATAAGATTGATAAAGCATATTCAAAATTTCAGCAATTGCAGGCTTCAATAAAAAAATATACATCGGAAGGGGAATTTAAAGGCCTTGG
>JAUXBV010000578.1 GCA_030619215.1 Fibrobacterota bacterium
GCAGAAAATTATTTGGTTAAGGTACTTATCCATTATATAATATACAATTCCAGTTTATCTGGGTTAGTGTATACTTATTCAGTATTTTTTAATAGGTAATATACACCCCTGACTCTATAGATAGAAATTTAGCTTTCCTGTATTTTATTATGGAAGAGTAATATTTTATTAAATTAACGTAAGTGAGGAACAGCTTAAGCAAAATAATAATTTTAGAAACATTATATATATTTATACCTTGCATAAGCACAATTATTTTGGAATATATTATAATAACTAATTCAACCATGATTGTACTTCAGAGGAGAATCGGATTTTATGCTTGATATGCAGTTTATTCGTGAAAATCCTGATTTGGTTAAGCAAGTATGTGTAAATAAAAAGGAAGACGCTGATATAGATTTACTTCTAAAACTGGATGCTGAACGCAGAAAGATCATTAGAACGGTTGAGAAGTTGAAAAACAGGCGAAATGTAGCATCGAAGAAGATCAGTGAGCTTAAAAGGGAAAAGAGAGACGCATCTTCCGTAATTGCTGAAATGAAAACAGTTTCAGAAGGTATTAAGGTATATGATACAAAGATAAAAGAGTTTGATAAAGAGATTTATGAACAGATGAAATGGGTCCCCAATATTCCCCATGAAAGTGTCGGTCATGGTGAGGATGAAAAAGATAATGTAGTGGTATCGGAATGGGGAGAAGCTCCTGAGTTTAATTTTGAGCCTGCAGATCATATACAGTTGGGTACCTCCCTTGAGCTCTTTGATTTTGCCAGGAGTGCAAAAATATCGGGCGCCGGATTCCCTTTATATAAAGGATACGGGGCATTGCTTGATAGAGCGCTTATCAATTTCATGCTTGATACTCATACAAAAAATGGCTTTGTTGAGATATCGCCACCCTATCTTGTCAATTCACAGAGCGCTTTTGGAACCGGGCAATTACCGAAATCCAAAGACCAGATGTACTATGTTGAAGAAGATGACCTGTATGCTATTCCCACCGCAGAGGTGCCTGTTACCAACCTATACAGGGATGAAATTTTTTCTGAAGATCAACTGCCGATATGGTATTGCGCTTACAGCAGTTGTTTCAGGAGAGAAGCAGGGTCCTATGGTAAAGACACCAAAGGTTTTTTACGGGTGCATCAGTTCAACAAGGTCGAGCTGGTTAAGTTTACAGTCCCGGAAAAATCTTATGATGAATTGGAAAGCCTCAGGGAGAGTGCCGAGGGTATAATCAGGGCTCTCGGTTTAAAATACAAAGTAGTTTCCCTGTGCGACGGGGATCTTTCTTTTGCCGCAAGTAAATGTTATGACCTGGAGGTCTGGGCTCCGGGAGAACAGAAGTACCTCGAAGTCTCATCGTGCAGTAATTTTGAAGATTTTCAGGCAAGGCGTATTAATATTAGATACAGGCAGAGTTTGGGGGGTAAACTCCAATATGTGCATACGTTAAACGGTTCCGGCCTTGCAACAGCGAGGATGCTTGTCGCATTAGTGGAAACCTATCAAACGCAGGAAGGTACGATAAGGATACCTGAAGTACTTCAACCGTATATGCATGGTATGAAGGAGATCTGTCCGGAATGAAACGGGTATTAAGACGGTTGTTGGATATTCCACTCAAATATTTATTTTCTATTAAATTACGACCGTTTATAATACGCTACTTTTTTTTGATTATCTGTGTGCTGGGACTCATGTGGCACGCGGTGTATACAAATTATATTATAGGCCGCTTGCGCAGAGACGCCGCAAAAACAACCAGAACCTATGCCGAATTAATAAGCGCAGCATTGTTTGACAAACTGGGCTCCGCCAGTGAAAAGGTTGTTCTGGAAAGTATTGTAGAAGATTTTGATATCCCCATCATAATTACCTCAACCTCCTGGAAACCGATAAGCTGGAGGAATATAACCGGAGGCTCCTTTTTCAGCCGCCATGAGATAACCAGGGATGATTTAACATACGATGATATGGATTTCATAAGAGATAAGGTGCAGAGGCTGAGAAAGAGAAATGGGTACACAGTGATTTATGGAAAAGATAAAAGGACAAAGATGGGCTATCTCGTGTACGGGAGCAGCCCTCTTATCAGCAGCCTTTCATGGCTGCCTTTTATTGAAGGTTTTTTTATAATTATTTTTTCGGCGTTTGTCTATTTCGCATTTCACAATATTATGGTTACCGAAAGAAGTAATCTCTGGGTAGGCCTGGCAAAAGAGACTGCACATCAGCTTGGGACACCGATTTCGTCTTTAATGGGCTGGGTGGAATATATGAAAACAGTTAAGGAGGCGGATGAAGAGGTGGACCCGGAAGTTTTTATCGGCCAGATTCACGGGATTTGTGATGACATGCAGAAGGACCTTACCCGCCTTAAGAAGATTTCCAGCCGTTTCAGCCAGATAGGATCCAAACCGGCGCTCAATTATTATGACATAAATGAGATTATTGAAGAAAATATGAATTACTGGAAGAACCGGCTGCCCATGCTGAGTAAACATATTGCCGTAAAGAA
>JAUXBV010000513.1 GCA_030619215.1 Fibrobacterota bacterium
ACCATGCAAGCAACACACCAACATGATCAATCCATACTATGATGACAATTTTGTTCTTTATTTTAGATACCATTCTTAATGATTTCTTACAAACAATTAGCTGCAGAGGAGAAAGAGCTTAAAGGACAAGAAACATAAACCCGTTCGCTTATTAAAGGTCTCACGTTAACTGTATTGCAATCTCTTGTAATGTATCTATATTATTTAAATCATATATCGATTTGATATTTTTACAAGAAGAGTATAATTTAACCAAAAATTGCTTATTACAGGCATTGTGTATAACACAGGCATTCTATTATGTATCTAATTATCTAAACTTTTTTATCTATTTTACCAAAAAAAGACTATATTATAGAGAAACAAAGTAACGCTTGATGATTATATCTCTTTTTAACCACTCAACATACTATTCCAGGAGCATTATAAAATGAAAATTTTAACTCAAAAGAAAACGAGACCAATTATTTCAATTATGATAGTACTATCTATTGCACTGATGGTGTGCACGCAGGCAGCAGTTAAACGAGTAGTTATCGAAGAAAAAACCAGAACAAGTTGAGGCTCCTGCGCGTATGGGGAGGCTTTCTCCAAAATAGTAAAACAACAATATCCAAACGCTCTATTTGTTTCGATACATTCAGGGGATGTGATGAACATCGCAAACGCGAATGATCTCTCGTCTTTATCCGGTTCAGTACCTTCATTTATAATAGACAGGAAAGACTTTAATGTTGGCGACCAGGTAGCGCTAAGTCCCTATCCGTGGGACACCGGTAAAGATACCATTTTAAAATATATCGGCATAAAAAACACCGAAACGCCCCTTGTTGATGTCGGGCTTACACAATCCTATAATTCAAACTCGCGGGAAATAACCGTAACGGTCAAAGCAACCTTCAGTGCGAATGTTTCATCGGAGTGCCGACTCAATTGCTATGTTATTGAAGATAGTGTCACCGGCGGCCCAGAATATGACCAGGCAAACAGCAATTTCAGCGGGTGGACGGATGCACCTGATTTTCTGCAGCCTTTAGTCACGCTTCCTTTCACCATAGAAGGATATGTTCACAACCACGTAGCAAGAGCATTTCTTGGTGGAACCTGGGGCCTTGCCGGATCAGTACCATCTCCAATTATTTCAGGAACAGTTTGCAACTCTGAATTTTCATACACTATACCAGCAGATCAAAATCCCAAAAAAATCAGTTTATTAGCTATAGTGTCCCGCTATAACTCCGACCCCTTAAAGTGTGATATTTTAAATGGATATAGCGAGAAATTACTCTCAACCGTTGATAATATTCAAATTCCAACAATAAAAAAGAAAGATATTGGAACAATTACTCTTCAGGTACTTAAAAATGGCATCATAGTTTTTTATATACCTAAAATGCAATTTGTCCGAGCTGAAGCTTTTAATCTACATGGCAAGAAAATTGGGACATTATTCAATAAACAGTTACCTGCAGGTGAGTTCAGACACACTTTTAATAGAGGCATAAGCACGGGTGTATATATTATCAAAATTATCGGTTCCTCAATGAAAAACACTTCTCAACACATTATTTACTAACTGGTGAAAAGGAGTTATTTATATGAAAATAAGCACCTTGTTTTTAATGTTACTATCCAGTGTATCAAATCTTATACTTGCCCAATCAGCACCGGATTTTACAGCATCCGACAACTATGGTAAAACACATCATCTCTATGCACACCTTGAGGAGAAAAGGTATGTACTCATAAGTTTCTCAGTAAAAGATTGAGGCGGTTGTATAGTTGCGGCGCAACAGTGTGCGGAAGCTTATAACCTTTACGGAAAAAATGAGGAAGCATTAATAACATTCGATCTTAATGCAGAGATACAAACAAATCAAGCAGCAACAAACTATGCTCAAGCAGAAGGGCTTAATTTACCTATAGTATGTATCGAAGGCGGAGGGTTGGAGATTGATGAATTATATGATGATTTTGTTGATTTCTTTCCAACTGTGCTGTTGATTAATCCTGAAAAGGAGGTTAGAACTATTGAATATAACCAGGTTATGACTGTTTTAAAAAATGAATATGATGATATTTTCAATAACTGGGTGTCGATTAAAATAAATTCTCCAGCGATAGTGAATACACAAAGCCCGTTAATAATTACCAATATCAGGAATAAAAAACTTACTGTAACAGTATTTGAACCAGGAAATTATGCGCTTTCTTTATTTTCCATGAATGGCAGAAGAGTATTTCATAATCCCGGATTGTTGCTTAAACAGGGAACGCATGAATTAGTAATGGGTAATATCGGATATGCAGAATCGGTATTTATTATGCACTGTCAATTGTTTTCAAGGGCAAGAATATTTAACAATATATCATTTCATCTTAAATAGTTTTCAATAAGGACAATTCGATGAACAAAGTAGTATGGTGTGTGATAACACTGGCCGTTATAGTGTTTGCACAAGTCCCAAAATTTTCTGATAACGGTTTGATTAAGAAAAATGACGGCACTCCAATAAAATATTTAATAGCATGCCCCTGGGCAGGGGACTGGGATGGAGACGGCAAAAAAGATCTATTGCTCGGAGTTTTTGACGGTGGTATGGTATTACTGTATACAAATTCCGGGACCAACAATGCGCCTGTGTTCACAACTGGATCACCCTTGGAAGCAGGAGGAAGCCAAATTGTTTTATCCTCGGGTTGATGCGTTGGGCCATCCAACCCTCAGGTTGAGGATTTAAACGGCGATGGATACAAAGACCTGATTATAGGCGAACGGGATGGGTATGTCAATTTATTTACCCGTAATAACGACGGTACTTTGAATGCAGGAATAAAAATACAGGCAAACAATTCAGACATCAAGGTAACAAATAACTCATCTCCCGAAGTCGTGGACTGGAATGAAAATGGTTTATTAGATCTGTTAGTGGGAAGCGACACTCCTTCAGACGGCATACAGCTCTATTTAAATAACGGTACAAAACACCAGTATCAGTATACAAGTTTTACAAAAATAAGTGCTGATAATACTGAAATCGCACTGGATCGCTGCCAGATTCAGGTCCTTGATTTGAATTCAGACGGCAAAAAAGACATTGTGGCCGGGCATAATGATGGCTTTCTTAATTTTTATGAGAATACCGGAACCAACGCTTCTCCAATTCTAAAAACTGCGGATATGCTTAAGAAAATAGACGGTACAAATATCACTGCAAATGGTGATATTCATTTCTGTTTTTCAGATTGGAACGAAGATGGTGTGTTTGATATACTCTTTACCGAATACCCACCCCACGACAGTATTCGTCTCTATCTTGGTCAGAAACAATCTGATATTGCCTATCAAGCCGGATTCCATAGATTAAAAGGAAATTGTAATGCTATAATATCA
>JAUXBV010000030.1 GCA_030619215.1 Fibrobacterota bacterium
AGTGGTTAGGATAGAGGATTCTCAGTCCTTCGACCGGGGTTCGACTCCCCGTAGCGCTACCATATATAAATCAAGGACTTACAGAGATTTTAAGGTGGGTCCTTTTTCAATTTTTTGCTTGAAAATGCCCAAAATTGCCTAAACCATTTTATCACGTGCTAGGTAAAAATTATTTCCACCATACCTCCCTCCTGTAATAATGGTGATGCAGGCCAGATAGAGGGGGTACTTTCAATATCTCCCATCTCTAAAGGATGCTATAATTCCTAGGAATACCTTGCCCAATACCCTGATGCGGGCATTTTGTATTATAAGGCAAAAGAATAAGACAGCGCTTTCATTCTATCAGAAATCATTTCAAGATACTGTTTTGTCAATCCTTCACTGAGAAACGATCTCTGCAACAATTCACCCATTTCATTTTTATGAGCCACAATATTATCAAGAAACCGATTCACTCTGTTTTCAGGGATACCGGTTTTTATACCAAATTCAAAAAAATCATCGCGGGCATAGAATCCATTACGTTTGAAACTTTCAGTTTGATAATCATCTTTGAAAAGTGATAAAGCCATCGCAGCTTCATTAGACTCTCTGTCTGAATTATATACGCTTCCAGCGTATATAATTCGGGCATAGAGAGTCTTATCCAGCTCTGCTGGGTTCGGAAGATGCAGGCGGGTATTGAGCAGGTCGTATGCAGGGGTGAGCAGGTATGTGTTATGCTGTGCTGCATTATTGTATAAAGAAAAGTTTTTAAGATGTGCATCGCCATTATGAATCAGGTAGTTAAACAGAATCAGGTTAAAGAACTTTTCAACCTCAATTTGGTAAGCGCTGACGTACTGCTTCATTAGCAAAGCAATTTCTTCATAGCTGGTATCATATTTGTAATTGTTCCCATGTGTTTCCCCGGACATCCGGGCAATTTGCGCAAAATCCTCTTGCTGGAGTCTGGCCTCATCCGGCAGCACATCAAAGCGTTTAGAGAGAAATGCCGGGCCATTGTCGTCATTGAAAAAAACAACAGCGCATTCAGCTGTTGGAATACTAAAAATCTGCCCGGCCAACTGCATGGTGCTATGCTCGTTTGCCGGCATATATTCAAGATTTTCGAACGAGCCCTGTGGTATTGGTTTAAGTATATATTGCCCGCCCCTGTCTGTAAGCTCAAGCCTGTTACCACTGAGTTTCAGGGAATGCTTTGACTGCACCCCTGAGATGGAAATCCGCCCCGCCTGTTCTATCTTTACACGATTGTAATCCGGACGGGAAAAGGGTAAAACATGGTCAACCTTCTTACCATGAAAAATGTTCTGCCTGCAATTTCTGCAAAAACCTGTCCCGCCAACCTTTAAACAGCCGGGACAAACGGTAACATTCATTCTACCTCCCTAACGGTCACAGCGCCGATAGTCTCCTCACCGGCAGTTTTAAGCAGCCTTGCGAAATGATCCTGTTCGTCGATCTTCAGGGTCTTGCACTGCAGTGCCTTATCGGTACCTTCCGCTAAAAGCCCGAAAAAGAAAGGAAAAAGAACGGGTGATCGATATTCTTTTTGCGATTTCGATAATGAAAGGGATATAGATGGAGTGTCGGGATTACCTAAATAATGATCGTCATAAATAAATACATAAGAACCATTATTGTATTGAATTATTCCTGCCGGCATCCCGTTACAATATACATTTCCAGTTTTATATTTCATTCAATCGCTCCTCAATGGTAATTTTCAAACCCAATGCGCCCAGTATTTTGTTGAGCTGGTTAAAACCCGGATTGACATCTCCCTTCTCTATCGCTTTTAAGCTACGCAAAGACACTCCCGCAATCTCAGCTAAGTCGTACTGTGTAACTTTAAGAAAACGTCTCCGCTCTCGCAATCGTTTACCAATTTTATCCATTGTCATAGGCGGTTGCCTTTTCTCAAAACTGTTTTAAGCAATAATAATAAAAGTGCATAATTATTCACTTTTTTATTAAATATACAACTACATTTTAATAATTGCAAGAAAAAATATATAAATAGTGCACTACAATGCACTGTTTGCTGTTATTACAGCCCGTGACAGGAAAAAATTGTATCCGTTATACCCACCTACTTAAACAATGATTTTTTGACCTGAAAAAACTACACTAATTGGTTTAAAATTAGCAAATCCATGCAAACCTTACACATGATCAACCTTCCAAGTTGATGCTTTACCGATGCCGTAGACACGCCTTTACGGTAGCCGATGGAACATGCCGAAAACAGGCGGTTGAAATCCTTACAAGACGAAGGATAATGAAGGTTTCTCCGGTAAAAATATACCTTTCAAACAGGGAAAAGAGAGATTGCATAGAGGGGGTAGTTGCAGAAATTGTCTTCTCTTTTCAGATTTTGAAGGCTGGTTCGACAGATTATTTCAGGTTTATATTTTTCATTATACACTTTAAGGCTCTTGCTCTTCAGATTTATTCCCGCCTTTGCTTCAAGAGGGTATATTGTGTCATTTACCTGAAAAATGAAATCGACCTCTGCCTTTCCCGGGCTTGTCCAATAAAAAAAATTCCCGTTTACTTTCGGACTGAGCTGTTGAACAACGTAATTTTCCACGAACGCGCCGCGAAAATGAGTAAAGAGAGCGTTTCCCTGAAGTACTGCCTCGGGAGGCACCTCTGCCATTGCACCTAGTAAACCGATATCAAGGAGGAATATCTTGAAAATGCCCGTGTCGGCGTATGCGCTTAAAGGTATCTTTGGCGTCGAGATTGTATATGACTTATACACAATTCCAGCATCTATCAGCCACTGTAAAGCGCTTTCATAATCACGGGCCCTGGCGCTTTTTTTTACCGCGGAAAAAATAAATTTTTTGTTTTCTTTTGACAAATGAAGGGGAATTGACTGCCAGATTAAGGAGATTTTCATTATATCGGATCTGTCAGCATGCTTTGAAAAATCAAGCAGGTAGGAGTCAATGATCTCTTTCTGAGCCTGCCGGGCTAAATGGAAGCTGTTGGTCCGGCAATAAACTGACACGGCTTCCGGCATACCGCCGGTTAAATAATAATACTTCAGCAGCTCCTTCAGCTCCACATGAAAAGGCTCCGGAAAAAGTGTTAAATCATCTCTTTTCCCTTCAATAAACCGCCTTAGCGATTCTTTGTTCATAGCATCAAGAAACTCAAGGAACGAAAGAGGATAAAGATCCAGGAAGTTTACCCCTCCAACAGGGAAACCTTTTTTACACGTCAGTTTTATACCCAGTAAAGACCCTGCGGCTGTAACATGATATTCGTTTGCATACTCTTTGAAATACTTTAATGAATTCAGCGCAGCATCTGAAGCCTGAATCTCGTCAAAAATGATAAGTGTTGAATCAGGATCGATAATGATATTCCCATAAGTTGATAAATAACTTATTATTTTCTGCTTATCAAATTTATGTATAAAAATATCCCCCAATGTCGGATCATCTTCAAAGTTTAAATAGACACAATTTTTATATTCATTTTTTGCGAACTCTTTTAAAATAAATGTTTTGCCTAACTGACGCGCTCCGCGTAAAATGAGGGGTTTGCGTTGTTTTGATTTCTTCCAGAGTAAAAGTTCCTTGTAAATATCCCTTTTCATAACATCTCTAATATAAAACTTAACAAATCTTTTGTCAAATATTGGTATTAAAAAGGTGTGACTTGTCACATTATTGGAACGATAAATGTGAACAGAATCACATTATTAGAATGAAACATTATTGTGCCTGGGTGTGCACTCTATCAAAACGGTTGGTTACCACTCTTTTTCCAGCGTTCTTTTTTTTAATTAAAATAATGCCCAAAAATGCCCGGCTACCCTGCAATACCCTGTTATTTTTATGAAAATTGCTGTTGTTAGGCTGAAAATGAAAGCCTTAAGGCTTTCGATAGGATTCCAACCGGAGTGGTGGCGGTTGTGTGGAAAGCTTTTTCCCGGACACATAACTGCTTAACTCGCTTTCACCCGCGATATTATATGCCGAAATCCTGTAATAATATATTGTATCCGCCAAAACGGTTGAATCGTTATACGATGTTGCTGTTATTGTTGCGAGTTTTTGATAGCTGCTGTCTGCTGATACGGCTCTGTAAATATTATACCCGGCTGCACCTGTAGAAGACGACCATGTGAGAGGAATATGGGTTGTATACTGCTCACTTCCGATAGTTATTCTTTCGGGGGCCTCAGGCGGGAACCTGCGTGCTGAAACCGAATCGGATTTGTCGCCCTCACCTGCATTGTTGTAAGCCGATACTTTATAATAGAAAAGCCGGCCGCTGGTTGCATAATCGTAAAAAGTTTGGGTAAACGCTGTATCTATTGGAGAATAGGTGTTTCCGGAATCGCTGGAACGATAGATACAATACCCGACTACATCATCACTGGTATTCTGGTACCATTGTAAATAGATATGTTCGGTGGTACCGGAAGCGGTTAGGTTGAGAGGTGCAGAAGGTTTTATTATGATACCGGCATAGGTGGAATTGCTCTTGGTCGTCTCTCCTCCTTTATTTACTGCTGTAACACTATAATAGTATTTTGTTGAGGTTGTCAGGGAAGAGTCATTATAGAGTGGTTGCTGCACTGTCGCAATAATAATCTGGCCGGAAATAGAAGTCCCCCTGTATACGTTATAACTCTCTGCACCGGCAGAAGGATCCCAGGTTAAGGCAACATGGGTCGGATACGACTGCGCGGTAAGGTTAGCGGGTCTCTCAGGAAGCATCTGACTGCTGGAAACAGGGCTGTAATCACTCTCATCCTGCAGGGAAAAAGAAGAAATTTTGTAGTAATATGCAGTATAATCGATAACGGTATCTTTATAAGAACTTATATTCGACGAGCTCACTACAGTAATTCTTGTAAATGAGTTCCCATCAAAAGAACGATAGATATAATACCCTTCCACCTTTGTAGAATTTATGGAACTCCAGCTCAAAGTAATATAACCTGAATAGCCTTTAACAGAAAAGTTAGGCGGCCATCCAAGCCTGTAACCAATAACATAGGCAGATTTTAAAGTTTCACTTACGCCTTTAAGGGAAGAGACTTTGTAATAATAATAATTGCACGTGTCCAGGGCCTTGTCTTCATAAAAGTTTGTTGACACTGTGGCTATTTGATCATATACACCGGAAGAGGATGTTGATCGATATACATTATACCCCGTAGCGGTTGGAACCATATCCCAGCTTAGCGTGATTTTATTTTTATAATCATACTGTGAAGCGACGATATTTGTCGGAAATGAGAATCGCTTCAGGTAACCGTAATCCGGAGATGACTGCGGGCTGACTTTGCCTGTCGAAGTGTAAGCTGCGATTTTATAATAGTAAAATATTGTATCCGTGATAGATGAATCCTTATACACTGTGGTATCGGTAGAGTCGATCAGCTCATACGGATCGTTGCTCCCGTTATCAGAACGGTATATATAATATCCATCAGCGCCGTTCACACTGCCCCAATTAAGTAATATATAGTTATAATATGTGCCCTTTGATATTGAAGAAATGGAAGGGGTGCTCAGATGTAATAAATATCCATAGGCATAACTGCTCTTCTGGCTGACTCTGCCAAGGGTATCATAGGCAGCAATTGCATAATAATAATTATCAGCAGTGGGGACTGAATCATTGTAACCGGTTGACGAAGTGCTGTCAATAACGGTAAAACTGTCAAGATCAGTTGTTTTTGACCGGTAAATATAATACCCCGTTGCATTTGCCACCGCAGACCACGAGATAGCAATGTAGTCATCGTAAGTACCCTGGGATGCTGTTACAGAGGTAGGCTGGTTCAGCGCTCTTTTAATATACCCCGTATTATAGCTACTGAGATTTCCAGCCCGTCCATTTATATCATACGCTGCGACTTTATAATAATAGGTATCCATGGTCTGCGCACTGTCCACAAAGTTTGTCGATGTTGTGCTGCCGATATAGGTATAGGTTCCTGAAGAGGATAAAGTGCGGTAAATATAGTACCCTGCCGCATTGTATACTGAAGACCAGCTTATATATATATACGAGTCATACGTACCGTCTGATGCATTAACATTGTAGGGGCTACTGAGTTTTTGAACATACCCGTAATTATAATCATAAGAAGGTCTGCTTCTATACCCTTTGGAATTTGCGGCTGAGATTCGATAACAAAACCGTGTAGAAGTATCTCTTATGGTATCCCTGTAATAGGTATACGGAGTTGAATCAATAATTGAATAAGCTGTTGTTGCACTGCGGCCTCTGTGGATATAATATTTTACCGCACCGGACACACTTGCCCATGATACATAAATATGGCTGCTGTAGGTACCATCGGAAGCAGACACATAGGAGGGATATGAGACTGACGAGCTGTATTTATAGCCACTTATCTCTTTTTTTGACCTGCATTCGCCGTATACATTTGCAGTGGCAATAACATAGTAATACACCGAATAATCATCAACATAATCACTGAAAGAGACATAAGTAGAAGATGATATTGTATCCAGTATTGAAACGAACGGGCCATCTTTATTGTTAGCGCGGTACAGCTTATACTTCGTATAGTCATTTTCTCCGTACCACGTCAGAGAGATATGGGAAGAGTAGCTGGTAACAACGATTGAATCGACCTGGTCCGGAGGGCATCCATTGGGAGTTGTAAAATTGCCGGATGCAACGCCAACGCTGTCCCATGTGTCAATAGCAATAAATTTATAATAATAGGTTGTCGCTATTTTCAGGTTTTGAAAACATATCGTACTATCCAGGGCACTGTCGGTTATAGCGAAAATAGTATCCATGGAATCTGAGGAAGGGCCCAAAAGGCCTATGATTGTCAGTGTATCATATTTACCGTTCTTATCATAAGCAAAAACAGAACTGCTGACTGTCCCTGCATTTTTCTGGAAATCATAATCATACCATAAAGGCTTTAATCCGATATCCGCAAAAACTTTCGGAGTGCTATTTGTCGTCCAATTGTCCCCGCCAGGATCAAAAGGGTTACTTTGGGAATACTTCTCGTCCCTTATCGCACAACCGGCTAATACCAATAATAATCCGGTAATTATGCAATAATTTAAATTTTTTTTATTCATTGGGTGTAAAGATAATGGGTTTGTCAAAATCCTTAAGCCTTTAATGAGTAATTACAAACTCATACGTCTCCTTTATTATAAAATACCTCTGGTGCAATAAGCTGATACGCCCTCGCATCTTTTGGGTATATCTTTTCCAAAGAGTATAGGTACTATTCAATACTTATATATATAAATAATATAAACTATATATTGAGATTGTGTATATATATTTTACTATTTATCAATTAAAAAATGGTGGAAAATTTTTCCGTTTCAGTATATAATATTATTGTTACATTAAAAATATAAAGACTTACTACCAATCTGTTTTTTATAATAATAAAAATATTGTAACATTATGTGTTATATTTACATATAATGGAACAATTCTTAATAAACCGGTATGCACCCGGATACCATTTAATTGGAGATCTGCCCCATGATATCCAAAAGGAAACACACACACTGCGTGAATGCCCTTATATTATCGTTACTGCTTCTATTATCTGTTTCTTCGCTCAATTTCAGTAACATAAAAGATGTCAAAGCCTCACGAACAATCACGACATTAGGCAGTGGCGGCCCAAACGGCCCCGACACCCTCGAAGCAAAGCTTCTCTTTTTTGCCGAGGGTAAATATGACACGGTATGGCAGATCGACACTATCTATGACACTACCCGCCTTCCTCTTGACATCATACTTGCCGTTGACCTCAGTTTGTCGATGTCGTGGATTGACAGTATTGCCAATCCAGACCGGTGGCCGCGGATTGCATGGGCAAAACTGGCTGCTCTCAAATTTTTTGATTTCTTTGACAGTCTTACTGCCGAGGACCGTTTATCGGTAATGGGGTGGACAGCGGCCGGCACCGGATCCACGCTTCCCGATACAGCAAATACAGACCGGTATTACCAGAAATGGCTCCCCTTTATCTCCGATTTTGATAACATACGTGCATTTATCCGTGACAGCCTGTTCATTGACAGCACCGGCAGGTATGTTGATACCTTTGACGGCAAGACACTGGTGATCCGGGACAATATCCCCAACGGCAATTTTACCAGCACCCCCCTGCGTATTTCGAGTATATGCGCAATGCAGCGCCTGGCAAACTTCGGAAGGCCCGATGCTATTAAAGCATTGATAATGCTTACCGACGGCGCCAACAATGACGGCATGGACATGACTGTGACAACCGCCATTATCGACAGCCTGACACAGGCAAAGGAGACGCAATTTTTCGGTATTGGTTTTATGTCCGGCGATACTGCCGAGCTGTGTTCCCTATCCAGCGCAGGCGGCGGCAGCTTTTACAATGCAACCAACCCTGCTGAGCTCGACTCAGCTTATGCCAAGCTGGCACGCCAGTTGGTGGATATTCAGATCGACACCTCTTTTACCACAGAACCCATTTTGGTTAAACCTGACACGGTATTTGTACCGAATGATGTCGTACTTGCCATAGACCTCAGCGGCTCAATGGATGAAACCGACGGCTCAGGCCACTGGCGTATCGCCTGGGCCAAAGTTGCGGCCCTGGGTTTTCTGGACAGCCTTAAAACGAGCGACAGGGTTGCAATTCTGGGGTGGACAGGCAATAACGGGATCAGGCTTACCGATACTTCGAATGTCAATGCCTATTATCAAAAGTGGTGTCACTTTACTTCCCAGTTTGACCTGGCCGGGGCATTTATCTGTGACGAAATCTACCTTGACGGCAGCAGGCGAACAGACACTATCAATGGAATGTCAATAGTTATCCAGGATAATATTCCCACAGGCTCATTCGGTTATACACCCCTGCGCATATCGAGCATTGTTGCATCGACCTTTCTTTCGCGTTACGGAAGGCCGGAAGCAAACAAGTTAGTGATAATGCTTACTGACGGTGAGAATAACGATAACGAATTACTCAGTACTGCTGAAAATTTTCTTGACAGCCTCAAGCGTGTGCAGGGCCTGCAATTCCACACTATCGGATTCATGAACGGCGATGTTACGGAATTGAATGCGCTTGCTCTTTCAGGAGGCGGGATCTTTTATGACGCCAAGAGCAGCACGGATCTGCTGAATGCCTATGCCTCCCTGGCAAACATGATGGTTCTTGAAAAAATTGCGGCTCATAAACTGACGATACAGGAGGTTATCCAAACCCCTCCACTTTACTATATAGAGGGGTCACAGAAAACAACCGACAGCAGCTCCGTATTAGCCCAGAGTTTCGATAACTTTCAGGATGCGATAGGGAACACCGTCATGCGATGGAATTTTAAAAATATACGGTACTGGGGAAAGGCAGAGGTAAGCTATGAAATCATTGCGGTAAACGGCGGCGATCCAATGATCGGTGTTGACTCCACACATACAACAACAGGTTTCTGGTCGCAGATGGTCTATACCGATAATAATTACAATTCCATAACCATCAACCTGAAACCCTCCGGAGGAAGCACGCCTGTCTATGTTAAACCGGATGCCGCCGCTGATCCAATGCGGTTACATTTTTCAGGAAAATTGAGAACCATCTGGATACAGGCACAGGAAAATACAGAAGTAGGACTAAAACTGTACGAGCTCAATGGAAGAATCGTTTACGATGCAAAAGGAGTCTGTGTATCTGAAAATAACCTGGTACGATTCCAAATACCTTCTCATATTTCAGCCGGCGTATATATTACCTCTGTCTCTATCAAAAATATTGAGTTGCGGAAAAAAATCTACCTGAATCGATAAGGGTATCGATGAAGAGAGCTCCATGAGATCAGATTATCTAAAATGGCTGAGTATATCCCTGTTCTTAATTATACTGCTGGTCGGCTGTACTGATACGGGAATTGATCCTTCAGATCCCGGGCAGTATTCGATTGAAGTAACGGCACCGGGATCAGCGGGAGCCACATGGTACGCCAATGTAAACTATACTATTAACTGGAAAAGCAAACTGCCTGCCGGAGACCTCGTTGCCATTGATCTTTACAAGGATACCGCTAAAATTATAACCATTGCAAAGGAGACGCCGGATGACAGCTCATACTCCTGGACACTGCCTTTGAATGTGACCACCGGATACGACTATCTGATAAAAATAACAAGCAGGTCAATAGAGTCTGCTTATGGCTTAAGCAAAAATATCACCATTATAAACAATTATGACGAATATGAGCCTGATGATAATCCGGCTCTTGCAACGCTCATCGACACCAATGGAACAAGTCAACACCATACCATATCAAAAAGCGATGTTGACTGGCTGAAATTTAGTGCAACAAAAGACAGGACATACCTTATCAACGCACACGGTAATGCATACCCAAACCTCAAGCTGTATAAAACAGACGGGACAACGCCTATTGCAGACAGCAGCAATGGTGGGGCGGATTCAAATGCCACAGCTATATGGACATGCCCCGCCAATGGAACATATTACTGCAGAATTACCTCAACCCGCAGTGACTCGCTACTACCCTATTCAGTTAATGTCAGTGCCGGCGATGCCATTCTTACGATAGTATCACCCGGGAGCGGATCGAGCTTTTATGGCGGCAGCCCGATTGCCATATCATGGAATAGATCAAGTAATACAGGTAATCATGTTTCATTATCCCTCTATAGAAATGATACCCTTGTTGAAACGATCGGTAATACAATTTACAATTCCGGCTCCTGTTCATGGACTATTCCCTATTCATTACCTACATCATCAAAATACCGTATTAAAATCGCAAGCCACCTTGACACATCAATAAACGATTACAGCGGCTACTTCACTATCAACAAGCCAACATACTCATTCACTATAACGGCACCTAGCGCGAATACCAAGTGGAGCACAGGAACTGTCAACACAATCGCCTGGAGCTATTTAAGCGATTTTGATTTTAATGTGAATATAGAATTATACGACAGTGCCGCCTATATCGGAAACATCGCTGCAAACGTTAAAATATCAGGCCGTTCTTTTAGCTGGAGGATTCCCTCATCCCTGCAAACATCATCAAAGTATAGAATAAAAATGGTTAATCCAAACGATCCTTCGGTCTATGACTATAGCGATTATTTCACGATTACGTATGTCCCGAGCAGCCTGGTGATTACCACACCATCGGCAAGTAACAACTGGGAAACCGGTACTCAGAATGTAATATACTGGACTTACAGCGGCAATGTGGGAAACTTCGTGAGGCTGGATCTCCATGACAGCACCTCATTAGTAAAGAATGTTGTCGGCGGCACATCGACCACCAAAAAGGAGTATAACTGGGCAATCCCCCCGAGCATATCGACCGGTAAATACCGCCTTAAAATCACCTGTGTTGAAGATACAACGCTCTATGGTTTCAGTGAATTTTTTACCATAACAAAAATACCCGCATCAATTACGGTAATAACGCCGTGCAGCACCGACGTATGGGATGTTATATCCACCTACACCATTAACTGGTCTTTTTCCGGAATGAGCGGCAGCTATATTACGATTGAGTTGTATAATGACTCAACGCTGGAAACGACCGTATCATCATATACTTCCGTCAACGACAGCAGTTACTCATGGTCATTACCATCGGATTTAGTCGGCGGTGACAGGTATCGCATAAAGACAATATGCAACGGTGATTCAACGGTATTTGACTACAGCGACTATTTTACCATCATACCGATACCGAACCGTATCACCGTCACCTCCCCTGTGGCTACCTCGCAATGGAATACCGGTACCACCTATTCCATACGATGGACCTACACGTTAAATCCCGGCCCCTATGTAAAAATCGAGCTGTATGACTCATCAGCGTATTTACAAACGATTGATTCGGGCGTCTCCACGAGCAGCCAGGCATATTCATGGGCGGTGCCTTCAAACCTGGATTCGAGCGAGCTCTATCAGGTTAAGGTGAGCAGCACAACAATTGACTCAGTATTCGACTACAGCGACACCTTTACTATTGTGTACATCCCTTCAGGAATCAATATTACGACGCCGACCACCGGGACAAACTGGACAGCCGGCTCGTCGCATTATATTTACTGGAGCTCGGTGGGGACTGTGCCGGGTAATTATGTGTCGGTTCACCTGTACGATTCCACAACCTGGGTCACAACCATTGCCACAAATGTAAACCGGCTCAACGGCATGTACAACTGGGCGATACCGTCTACTATAACAGGCGGCAACCGGTGCCGTATAAAGATTATGAGCACCACCGATACCACTGTGGACGGTTTCAGCAATTACTTTACAATTACGGAGCAGCCGAAACGCCTGACCGTCACGGTACCTAATAATACCACCTTATGGAAAGTATGCGAGAATAACTCGATCTACTGGACCTATATCGGCTCTCCTGGGCCGCATATCAAAATAGAACTATACGATTCATCATTATTTGTTCATACCGTAACCGCAAGTGTCAATACGACTAACAACACGTATCTCTGGTTAGTGCCGACATCGTTGAAATCCAGCAGCAAATACCAGATAAAGGCTACCAGCACAACCATAGACACCGTTTTCGATTACAGCGAAACCTTTACAATAGAAAACCCGGTGATAAACGACCAGTATGAGCCTGACAGCGTTTACACCTTGGCTACCCTGATCGCCAAAGGCGGCCCTGCCCAGACCCATGCCCTGTCAGCGGAAGATGTTGACTGGCTGAAGTTCAATGCGGACAGCGGAACAACCTATACGATCTCCACCGACGGGTCGCTGGACACCTACCTGAACCTGTTCAGCATCAATGGAACAACCCTGCTCGACAGCGATGACGACAGCGGTACAGCCCTCAATGCCCTGATAGCATGGGTATGCCAGACAAGCGGAACCTACTATTTCCGCGTCCATGGAAACTTCAAGGGGCGCGGTCCCCTGGCCGGATACTATACGGTTTCAGTTCGGTGATGCAAATACAATTTTCTGAAATAATGGCGGCTTTGTTAAGGCTCCCTCTTTATTAAAGTGTTTTGTGGAAAACCCCTGCCTCGGATGAGAGGTATAGTATTTTTATTTCTAAACCATTTCTCAATAACTGCAAGGCGATTTAAAAATTGCTTTTATGGCAGGAGATATTATCGGTTACGCTGAGTTCAGCTTTTGTAAGCTTAAATATTATACCCACCCAAAAGCTGCAACGTTTTTGTTGAAAAACGTTTTTTCTCTAATAATTCATAACTTCTTGCAAAGGGGCTTGAAAAAACTCATAACACTACTTTA
>JAUXBV010000397.1 GCA_030619215.1 Fibrobacterota bacterium
AGTACGAATTATCTCTTTTAAAAGAGACACAATGTTATACCTTAGTATAACGAAAAATAAATTATACTTTTAAACAAATGGTAGTAAGGGTATAGTTGTCTCATCATCAATGGTTGCTTTAGCTTTACCTTTTTGATATTTTAGATATCCGTATCTATGAGAAAATATTGCGATAATTAATATATTAACAGTGTGTTTTATATAAAAAAAAAGGATGTAACATGAAAAATAGAAGTATTCAGGCTTTAACTCTTTTATTCTTTGTACTCACACAAATAGTATCAGCACAGAACAGCATTGACTCTTTGATGACAGCTATTCGCAATGGTGAAACCAAAAAGATTGAGTTATATACTAAAAGCATACCTGACCTTAATCAGGTGGGAAAGATAGGTGCATCGCCGCTCATCGGTGCAGTATGGGCCCGGAACCTGGATATTGTCAAAATTCTGGTAAAAAAAGGTGCGGATGTTAACTACTCAACAAAAGGATTCGGCAGGGCATTGAATGTCGCGGCAGAAATGGGCAACAAAGAGATTTGCGCATACCTGGTGGAGGAAAAGGCTGATATTGACGCTCCCGATAAAGAGGGCAAAACCCCGTTAATGAATGCAATATACGCAAAGCACCCTGAGCTGGCAGCTTATCTGATGGAAAAGGAAGCTGATGTGAATAAAAAAGCAGACCTTGGCTGGACAGCACTGATGTTTGCTGCCATGCACGGCGATGTTGAGAGCGTAAAAAATTTAATAAAATACAAAGCCGATATTAATCCAGAGCTAAATGACGGTGAAACCCCTTTGCAGAGGGCAATAAAACTCGAGCATACAGACGTTATAAAAACTCTTAAGGAAGCCGGCGCGAAGTGATATTAAAAACGGCACTATTTCAAATAAAAGGGACATGCCTCTTTAAGTTGGATTGCTCTATATAATTAAAACCGCTTTCAGGGATAAACAACCGCCCCATCTTTAACAACCATAAGTTTGCCTTTTCCCATTGCCACCCACTGCTCATTGCTTAGAGGTTTACTTGCGAAGATAATGCCTGAGGCAGAACTCGGGTAAACCTGGCTCAAATCAACATCTTGATTCAGGCCATTAAAATAGACCGTTCCGTATGGAGATTTTCTTACAACATAATGCAGGCGCTCCTCTGCTGTCACGCTACAGCGATAGGCAAACATATATTCGCCGTCAGTAAAGAGGCAGTACATCCAGCCGTATGAATTGGCTGTTTGAAAAACATCCTCAAGCCATGTAAAGCTGGTTGAGTCCCATTGCTCAACATTCTCTTTTTCAATCTGTCCAAGCAGGTAACAGAAGAGGTACTCGCTGTCGGTAGTGCCAATCGGCTTCATTGAACCCAGCTTAAGATTGTTCTGATAGTTTGTCAAGGTACCATTGTGGCAAAAAACATACTGTTTCCCCTTAAATTCCCGCTGAAACGGGTGGGTGTTTTTATACAATACACTACCTACAGTAGCAATCCTAACATGGGCCACCAAAACCGGTGTTTTAAATTCTTCATAGGTGGTTAAAAAGGTTGCCAAATTGCTGCCCATAATCTTTACAGGCTCCTTAAATAGCTGGACAGACCTATCAGGATAATAGGCAACACCCCACCCGTCGCGCAGCTCCCGGTAGCGGAAGACTTTGAAGATGTGTCGTGCCTGAACGGTTTCATTGTATGAATAACCAAGTAATTCACAGGAAAATGCTGGATTATAATAAATGGTATAAATAAAAAGTGATAAAAAAATCACTTTGATCTTTTTATTGTTCATTGGCTGTTTTCTCCCTCACTTTATACGAAAGGATATTCTCTTTTAAAAGACCTGCATCTATCTCGATAATATCAATTCCCTTGTTTCATCAAAATTATTTGTTCTTAATCTTAATAGGTATACCCCATTACTTAGAGGCTGGTTTTCATCACCCATACCATCAAATGTTATTGTATGATACCCTGATGTGAAAACTCCTTTATCCAGGGTCCTTACCACTTTACCTTTTACATTACATATTTCCAGAGTTACAAATGCTTCTTTGGGTACTGTAAAGCTTATGTTTGTCAATACTTTAAAAGGGTTGGGATAGTTCTGGAATAATGTATACTTTAAATAGCTTTGTGTCACGCCACCGCTTCCATTAACTATTGGTGTAGTCCCTTCCCAGACTATAGTACCGCTTTTTAAAACAACAAGTTGTCCATGCCCTAAACTTGTCCATTGTTCAATTGTCAGAGGCTTTGTACAAAGAATATAACCGGAAGCGGAGGAGGGATAGACATTGCTTAAGTCAATATCCTCATTGGTGTCAACAAAATGAACGGTTCCATAGGGGGCTTTTCTCTCTTTGTAATGCAGGAAATTCTCACCGCTCTTTTTATCATGATAGGCAAACAGATAATCCCCGTCAGAAAGAAGGCAATTTAAGGTGCCTAAACCATTAGCTTCCCTAAGTATTCCCTGCAACCACTCAAACTTTGCATTATCCCAGGTTTGAATACCTTCTTCCTCTATTAATCCGAGGATATAACAGAAAAGATGTTCGCTGTCACTCTCTCCCATGGGTTTAAAGCGTTCTAATTTCAGTTGTTGTTGAAAATCCGACAGGCTTCCGCAATGTACAAATACATATCTTTTTCCATTCAGCTCACGTTGAAAAGGGTAAGTGGTTTCATGGGTCTGGGTACCAGTAGAACCTTTTACGTGCGCAATAAGAAGAGGTGCCTTCAAATAATCATAATCTATTAAAAAACCTGCAAGGTCACATTCCAGGGCTTTCTTCGTCTCCCTGAAAAGTTGGAGTGACTCGTCAGGGTAAAATGCCAATCCCCAGCCCTCAGGCTGCTCCCTGTGACGGAAAACGGAAAAAATATGGCGCCCTTGAACAGCTTCGTTAAAGGAAAAGCCTGATAGTTCCGAAGAAAATGCAGCGGAGACATTGATAGTGCAACAGGTAGTTGTTACAAATAAATAGCTTACTAAACTCCTGACCCCCATTCTTTTTCTCTCCCCTGGTATCGATATATATCAGGCAATAACATGTTTTCGCTTTTATTTATTTACAAATGCCGTCATTATAACTATAATACCAATATAAGTAAAGATAAAGAAACTTAGGGACTTTCTATTAATTTATTCTGTAAGTAAACTATTTATTGATAATGATTAAATTAAATAAACAAACCCGCTTATCATACCTTTATTTATTAAAATGGATTGTACTGTCAGTCATTGCAGGAATAACAGGCAGTGTGCTGGTTCACTTTTTTGTAACGTTTTCCACCGCCATATTGGGAACTCTCTCTTCCTTTAAACTCCCCCTGTTTTTGATCCCTTTGATCGGTGCTCTTTTTGCCGGCGGGCTGATCTACCGCTTACAACCCGACGCGGCAGGAGAGGGAATTCCTTCATATATCAGGGGCATTAGAATACATAAAGGCGACCTGCTCTTTTCAGTAACATTCTATAAACTTTTTGCTGCACTGGCAACTGTCGCGACATTGGGTAACGGTGGAGTGGTTGGCCCTCTCGGCAGGGTGAGTGCAGGGATCATGGCCGCAGCAGTCGGCAGGCTGAAGAAATGGAATATAGCATTCTCCCAGGAAGACCAGCATACTGCTGCTATATGCGGGCTGGCCGCTGCCGTGGGTACTATATTTCATTCGTCAATCGGCGGCGGTATTTTCGCCGTTGAAATAATCCAGCGTACTAAAATGGGTTATAAGGACATCTTTCCCGCGATGCTCTCGAGCTCCACGGCTGTCTTTGTCTGTAAATCCATCGGATGGCCCAGCTTCTACCAGTTTTCCTCTGTTGATAAGTTTATGGATATTACCATGATCGGATGGCTTCTGCTGCTCTGTATATGCACCGGGCTGCTTGGGGGGTTTTATACATTTCTCTACAACAGGACAACTAAAATTATCAAACGTAAAGAGGGAAATGTGTTTCTCAAGGTTATTGCCGGCTCGCTTGCCGCTGCTTTGCTGGCATGGGCTGTCAATCCCCAGCTCATGGGAACCAGCTCGGATATTATTCCCGCGCTGTTCTCACCCGCAGAAAGCAAGATCGAACTGCTTTCCGGCAGAATATCATTTATTCCCTCTCTCGGTCTTATTCTGATTGTCATGTTCTTTACAAAGATTGTTTGCAACTGTATCACGGTCGGGTGCGGTATGAGCGCGGGCTTTACCGGTCCCGCTGCCATTGCCGGGATGTTTCTCGGTGCGGCTCTGGCAAACTTTCTCAATATTGATATAACCTCCCCTACTTACTTC
>JAUXBV010000365.1 GCA_030619215.1 Fibrobacterota bacterium
ATGCCCTGCCGCTTAACAGTATGTTGAGCGGTAGGACATGACAATGGCCTATCCGCTCCTACATAATGTTATACAAATAAATTTGTACCTTGTGCTTTAGTATAACTCACTATTATAGTTCTGCTTTTTCACCTCACTTGTGTGTGAGGCGTTCAGTTACCTCGAACATTGCATAGGGATGATTTTCATCCTCAATGGCATAGTTTTTATCCGGCAGCAGCTCCAATTGAGCATTAAAATAGAGATTCAATATAAGCCTGAAAGAGTTAACCGGAGTAATTGTCTGGTACAGTGCAGTGGTGTCTCTGCCGGGTAAATAGTAGGCGTTTAATATTTCCATTTTCTGCCGAAGCTCTCTGTCGCTTACCTGCCTGTATTTGAATAACTTATATCGTTCCAGTATCTCTAAATAAAACGAGGGGAAAGGCCCTTCGTCAGACTGAAGGACAATTACAGGCTTCGGTTCGGTTTTTGTCAGAAGAGAGTCAACCAGCGCCATTAATTTTTTATTCGTGAATATCAACTGATCAATATATAATTCATTAATGCTTTTTTTCTCATGATCTGCATGTGAAACAGCATTTCCGTCACGATCAAAGATATAAGGAGGATGCGGCAGGAGTATATGGGTAAAAACAAAAACAGGGTGCGGTATATCAGGTATTGCAGCCAGTCTTTCGAACTTACCGAGAATACTGCTTCGCGGGCTCGTATACTCAGAGAATAAATTCAGCTTTTCGCTAATCGGATACAGCATGGTTGTTTTATAAAATGTCATGGTGAATTCAGGGATCATGAATTTATTGAAATTAACATCCGCCTGTTTATTCCACCTGGTTAGGGCGTTGGTAGAACCAAAATGTACATAACGGTAGCCTAAAGATTTCATTATATTTCCCAGCCGATGATTCTTCACTAAAGCAGAAAATGGTGCGGCATCACGCGAATCTTCACCGGCAATATCGCTCAGATAGTTTATATATTCCATGTTTAACGATGAGGCCAATGAAAGTCCGGTACGTGGATAATTAGAGGTGCTTCGGGAAGCAACATAAAATCCCCTGTTTTTAAGAAAGTCGATAAATTCACTGTTATCATACCGGTATTCACTTTTAAGAATGCCTGCACTGGCATACCTGTCCAGCATGATATAATAGATATCACGAAGTGTGTCCTGACCTTTCAGATTGGTAATATGCGGGAACGCGCCGCTTTCCAACTTTTTTGGCGATATTCTGTATCGGATACTGAATACTGTTATATTTACAAGAGAAATGGCTATCATTAACAAACCGGCTATATTGGCAAAACTGGTAAGCGGTTGTAAATCACCTCTTTTTTTTACTAAAATGGTAATACCGGTTATAAGAATGATAATCCAAAGTGTGAACAGCAGTATGTTCCGTCCGATGGTAATACCGAATACAGTAAACTGTAGATTCCATATAATGGTATTGAAATAGCCATAGGAGAAAAAAAGAAACAGAAAAAACGATACTATCAGTGCAGCTCGGTCAATATCCCTTAGAATAAGTCTGCAAAGCAGTAACAGGAGTGATGCGGTGATTAACGTGATTGCAGGTAAAATAGATAGCTCACCGATCGACCATAGTTCATTGATGTTGTGCGAGTGCAGAAAAATTACCGGGAACAGGGCAAAGAGGAATGGGTGGCTGTAGTTAAGTAACCGTTTCACGTTCATGGGTCTCCAAGCGAATATCCTGGAAATTCAGATTTATACTCATCTCAGCTTTCATTGTGAGGGTAAGTATCAATAAGTGTATTTATTAATTCTGAGTCTTGAATATTTTTCTTTCATATTGTACCATTAACAACATGGTATGTCTCATATTGCTTATACTTTTTATATTTCCCTCCTTCTCTTATGGATATATAGACCTTGGGTCAGGGAGCTATTTAATACAAATCGCTCTGGCATTTCTCTTTGGCAGCCTGTTTCTTATTAAAGCTTACTTCAGAAGGATAATAGCATTTCTAAAAAATCTTTTCTCATCTAAAGATAAACAAAATTAACACTATGTCTCTTCTATCAAGTTCTTTTCGTGATCCTGACGGCTTTATATTCACCAGAGATACTATCCTTTATCGTCAGATAAATGGATCATACAAAGAAGACTATAATCTTCTTAACACTTCGGGGCTTTCCGATGCATTGATTAATGAAGGCCTGTTGATACCCTATGAAGAGGTTGATCTCCCGTTTGAAAAACAGGAGAATGGATATAAAGTTATAAAGCCTGATCTAGTGCCGTTTATTTCATATCCCTATGAGTGGTGCTTCAGCCAGTTGAGAGAAGCGGCGCTTGCTACACTGGAGATACAGAAACGAGCCCTTTCCCATGAAATGTCACTTAAGGATTGCAGCGCATACAATATTCAATTTATTGATGGCAACCCAAAGCTCATTGATACGCTTTCCTTTGAGAAGTATGAAGATGGCAAGCCCTGGGTTGCATACCGGCAATTCTGCCAGCATTTTCTCGCGCCGCTCCTTCTGATGAAATATTGCGACGTCAGTCATGGCACCCTGTCAAGAGTCTACCTTGACGGCATACCGCTCCAGCTGGCAAGCTCGATGCTGCCCTTCAGGACGCGATTTAACTTTTCAATCTTCTCCCATATTTTTCTTCATGCACGTTATCAACAGCGTTTTTCCGACAAGCCGTTAACCCAAAAGAGGGGAATGGGCAAGATTGCACTTCTGGGACTTATTGACAACCTGATATCAACCGTGTCAAAGTTACATTTAAGGCTTAACAGGTCACACTGGAGCACCTATTACGGAGAAACGAATTATTCACAAGTTTCATTTGACAAAAAAAAGAAATTAATTGACAACCTTCTTCAAAAAGTCCACCCCTCTTTTGTGTGGGACTTGGGCGCCAATACAGGCTTGTTCAGCAGGGTTGCCAGTGACAGAAATATCCTGACGATCTCAATTGATAATGACCCTGAAGCGGTTGAATTAAATTATAGAGAAGTAATTACAAAAAAAGAGAAAAATGTATTTCCACTGATTATTGATTTAACAAATCCCTCTCCAGGTATAGGATGGGAAAATAGTGAGCGAATGTCTCTTGTAGAAAGAGGGCCTGCTGAAATGGTATTTGCACTTGCACTAATTCACCATTTGGCTATTGGTAACAATCTCCCATTTGAAAAAATTGCTCATTTTATATCAAAAATAGGTGAATCGGCAATTATTGAATTTATTCCTAAAACCGACTCCCAGGTTCAACGCCTTCTATCTACCCGTAAAGATATCTTTAATGAATATACGAAAGAGAATTTTGAATCCTCTTTTAAAAAATATTATACACTCAAAGAGTATTGTGAAATTGAGGATTCTCAGCGGTCCCTTTATCTATTTGTAAAAGAATAATCTAAATAAAATGGTAACTATTAAGCTCCAGAGCTTTGTTTTTAATTTCCTCTAATACTGAATAGCTCCACCCAGGTAGTTGTGTAATAAAAAAGAGATCATTATGAAAAAGAGGATCATGCCTGAGCTGAGGAAAGTTTTCAGCATAATATTCAAAAAGCGGTGTATGGGGAACAGGGGAGAGGAAGACTGGCTTTACTTTAACTTCCAGCGATGAAACAAATGAGAGCTCCTCTATTAAATCCTCAACCTTTTGGCCCGGGAATCCACCCATTATGTAAATGCCAATATCCTTAGGTTTAAAGCCGGCAGATTTAATCAGCGTAATTTTTTCTGCAAGCTGTTTCCTGCTTGTTTTTGCACTTGTCTCCTTTTGGTATTTAACATTTCCACTTTCATATCCGAACCGTAACGTCACAAAACCGCATTTTTTCATAGCTTCAAGTGTAGCTTCATCAATCCAGCGAATATGCAGGCCGTTAGGGGCATGCAGCCTGATATTGTTGTTAAGGCGGCTGATTTTTTCAGCAAGGGGTAAAAAGTTTTTTTCAGGCTGGTATAACAATGCGTCATCGTAAAATGCAAAATCCGTTACCCCTGATTGATCAATCAGATAACTTATTTCCTTAATGATAATGTTGTGCGGTCTTGTTAGAAAAGTGTTATTAAGATAAGGCGAGGCACAATATGCACAACGAAAGGGACAGCCAAAAGAGCTAAACACCGGCCCATGATAATGGCGCTCCATCATTTGAAACGCATCAACAAGTGTGGGCTTCCAATTGTAAAGAGAGAGCTCGCCGGGTATTTCTTTTTGGTTAATGAATTCTATAAAGATTTCTGATAACGGGCCGGAAAAGATTTCTATATCAGGAAGTTTTCGCTTTATTATTTCAGGGATTAATATTGCTGAGGTGCCGCCAATTATAATGGGAACGGCGGGAAAGATTTCTTTAGTTTTGTTAACAGTAGATACAAGGCCATCAATCCAGTATGTCATACTACTGCCTATGAAGATCACATCCGGCTTTGAGACACTTTGGAGCTTTTTAGTAAAAAGACCCTCGCTTAATCCGTATTGTTTGTATCTACGAAAAATGTTCTTATATAACCGGGGGTGGGGTATTCCTTTACTTGGGAAATCTCCG
>JAUXBV010000047.1 GCA_030619215.1 Fibrobacterota bacterium
CCAATTTGTCTTCTGCTATTGGAGTTTGTATGGGCCTCTAACGCTTCAACGATAATCCACTGATGAGCCCAGCGCTACCAAAACTTTAGGCTCTTTGTATCAATAAAAAAGCCCCTGATTTTAACCAGAGGCTTTTTTTATATCCACTTTTTTAATGTAAAAAATGCTTAATACGGAAAACCCATACCCGCAAGTTCATCCTTGATTTTCATCAGGCTTGCTTCATATTCGGGTTTCGGTTTAACGGTTTCAATATCATATACTTCAGGGAACGGTACTGCATCCATACTATTCATGTCTTTTTTCATCTCATCAACCCGTGCAAGAATTTTCAGTGACAGTTCACTGGCTTTGGCTTTGTCCATATTGACAGTTACAGCCATCATTTCACCAATCAGGCGGGCTTCAAGGCCTGTATGTCCCGAAATCCATGAATATGCCAGACCACTGTTTGAATAAGCTGCGGCAACAGCTGCTGCCTGCATCAATGCAACCGGTGTCCGCCATGGACTTCCACATACACAGCTACCGGTGGGAACTTTAATATTTCGTTCTGAAGCTCTTGCAGCCGCACTGAATGCCCAGATTGACTGTGGTGTTCCCCAGCTTCCGTCCAAATGATTCGGAAAGAAACTACATGTCGGGCCCTGGCCGTAGCTTAATTGTGCCAAGCCATTTGCTACCATGGTAACAGCAACATCAGCAGCATTTCTGCAAAGACCGCCGATCAAAGACATGGAACTCTGCCACGGATTAATACCGCGATCACGACAGAACTGTGCTTTGAGTAAGGCTGCCCAGTCAATTTTCATCTCAGGCATAATATGAACACCGATCTGAGTATTATAGGGTTCTCTCATTCCCGGTTGAAGTGTTGCAAAAATAGAACTCATTTCGCTTGCTGTAGCAAGCAATCCCAGATTCAATCCCGGGCGTCCTACTTTTTCCAGTACTTCGCGAATTCTTTCCTGTTCCCATCTAACCACATGAAATTCACTTAAGGTTCCGGCTTTACAAGCAATACCGTCTAAAGAAGCAAGACCCGGCAGAATACCCATACCGGCAACACTTTCTTCCTGTGCGAATGATTGAACATAAGCGGAAAACCATTCCTGCTGAGCTACTGCAGGCGGTCCGCTGTTGAGTATCGGCGCTTTCGTATCATCACAGGTTCGGTATGGAATCTCCATCACATCAGCACCTTTTCCAAAAACAGCTGTTCTTGGATCTGCCTTATAGGCATTAGCGACTTCAAGAACTTCTTCTTTTGAAAACTCGATGACACGCTGTGTGTCCATCTGGTAAACACCCAGTTCAGAAAGCAGTGCAACACCGGCATTAAATACAGCATCAGCTGTTTTATCATCAACCACGAGTTCTTCAAAATTGCTTTCTATTTCATATTTTGCCACAATTTCACGAATCTTCATGGCCAATTCCATATCAAAATCATCCGGCTTCTTCACAGGACCGTTTAATGCGCGCTCCTGAAAATCCATTAATGTAATCATTATTCATCTCCCTTTAATCGTTTTCCACATGTGGAAAAACAATATTCAAATAAAAAGATAAGAAATTATCCCTGTAATTCTTCGATTCTTGCTTTTATCTTTTCCGCCATTTCTTTTGCCACAGGTTTAAGCATAGGCCCAAGCAAAACATTAACAACAGGCCCGATCATTCCTCCGGCATTTATTTCCAGTTTAAAGATAAGCTCTGTTTCACTATCAGACTCTGAAGTAGCTATAAACGTTCCGCCGCCGGTAGCTTTTTCATTGATGCCGTCAAGCTCAAATTCAACTCTTTTGGCTTCATCATCCCAGTTTGTAATGGTAACTTTCATTTTTACGGTACGTGAAAGAACACCCACATCTCCCTTAAGGGTCCAGACAGATTCTTTGTCATTAAGCTCTTCATGCTCTTCATAACCTTTAAGAAAGGGCGCCCATTTTTCTATTACACTGACAAATCCCCATACAGGTTCCATCGGCGCTTTAACTATACATTTATATTCTACTACAGGCATATTCTCCTCCTATTGTTTTGCCGCGTGTATACCGGCAAGATAACCGAAAACCATGCCCGAACCAATTGTTGCGCCACCGCCGAAATAACTGCCACCGGCAACACTGGCCATTGCATTTCCAGCCGCATAAAGTCCTGTAATCGGTTTGCCATGCGCATCAATTACCTGGCCATCTAATGTAGTCTTAGGACCACCCTTGGTTCCCAGAGAACCCAGCAGCATTTCGCAAGCGTAGAAAACAGGTTTTTCAAGTGTACCCAGACAGGCGCACGGTTCATTCCTGTCATCTCCCCAGTAAAGGTCATATTCACTGTCACCCCTGGCAAAATCAGGATCTTTATTATCTTTTACATATCCGTTAAACTTTTCAACTGTTTCCTTTAAACCGGCAGCATCAATATTAATTTTTTCAGCCAGCTCTTCAAGTGAATCAGCCTGTACGAGCCATTCCGGAACATCTTCACCCGGCATCGCTGTGAGGAACGGATATTTATCTTTGTACTGCTGATCAAAAATTGCCCAGGCCGGCAGATTTTTAAATTTAAGCGTATTTTCATCTACTTCCCAAAATGGTTTGAACATGTCATTATATGCTGCTGATTCGTTTACAAAACGTTTGCCTTTGGGATTAACGATAATACAGTGAGGCATTGATCGTTCATAAATAATGCCACGGTTTAACTGGATGCCTTCTGATTCTTCGCCTGGAATAATCGCAGATATCCATCCCCATTGTTCACTCATATTGCCGAGTGCAGCACCGGCGGACATTCCCATTTTCAGGGCATCGCCTTCATTAATCGGCGGTGAGCATGGATGGGTAATCGGGCCGGGCAGGAAGTCGGTTTTTAATTCTTCGTTCCATTCAAAACCACCACAGGCAAGAATAACGCCTTTACTGGCGCCGACACAAATGTCTTTTCCATCCTGCTGAGCAACAACACCGATAACCTTGCCATCTTCCATAACAACATCAATGGCCCTTGTATTCAGCACAATCTCTATCTTTCTGTCCAGACAGGCTTTGTATAAGGGCGCTGTAACGCCACCGCCCCAACAGGTAATACCATTGGCAAGCCGCTCACCCATCTTCTCCCAGGGCACCTTCTCCGGTGTGCAGGTGGGTTTCCACTGACGGCTTTCACTAAATGTCATTGGCATGGACATGGTCGGGCTGACCCTGAGATTTTCTTTTGCGTCACCTAGTTCATTTGTGTCGTAAAGCAGCGGTCCCAGTGTGCGTGATTCATTGCCCTGGTGTGCGCCTTCAAATTCCGGATGATAGTCGGAGAGCTCGGTAATTTCAAATTTAATCGGTGTATTATCAACCATATACTGAATCATCTCAGGAACAACATCAAGATACTTTTCAATCAGTTCATCAGAAGATTTGCCGCCGCTGAGGCGTTTACAATATGTCATCGCGGCTTCTTTTGAATCCTTGATTCCTTTCTCTTTCATCAGGTGATTATTCGGTACCCAGACACCACCACCGGATACGGCTGTGGTTCCGCCGACTTTCGCGGTTCGTTCAAGTACCATTACTTTTGCGCCATTGTCATGAGCCAGAATGGCGGCGGGCAGTCCCGCACAACCGGTACCTAATACAAGTACTTCTGTTTCCAAATCCCATTTTCCAGGTTTTTTTATTGCCATGGTCTCCTCCTATAATTTTTTTTATAATTTAATACAAAACGAAATCCCATATATTCATCAGCGATATGTTCAGCCGAATATTTCTCCATTCAAAAGCGGTTAAACGCCCAATCAGAAATAACAGCTATTTTTTTACATCAAGTTTCCCTTCCCGAAAAGCGGTAATATACTGCATACTCCACTCGTCCTGTCCGATCAGGGCGGCACATGCTTTAAATATAGCCATCAAGCCCTGATCACGAACATTTACTAAAAACGCATCCATACCAAGGGCAACAATCATGGGAATAAATGTGTGATTGATAAGCTTTCGTAACGGCATGCCGTAACTGACATTGCTGGCGCCGCAAAACTTCCGGGCATCCGGCAGGTTCTTGTCCATCATCCGCATTAAATTAAGAAATGCCACTCCGGCAACCGTATCTGCTGAAATAGTCATCACCAGCGGATCAATATAAAGATTCTCAGGCTTTAATCCTGCCGTTGTTGTCTTTTCATATAAACTTTCAGCCACCCGCAATCTTTTTTCAGCGCTGTTGGATATACCTTCCTTATCCATACACATGGCCACAAGACCGCAATCATTTTCCACAGCAAGGGACAGCAAATCGTCATGCCCTTCACCCCATTCACCGGTAATGGAACTGATAATCGGTGTGGCGCCTTTATAAACCTTTAAAGCCGTCTGAATCGCTTCCGGTGAAGAACTATCGAGAACAAGGGGCAAATCCGTAACAGACTGCACCAGTTCCACCATCCAGGCCAGATCTTCAACTTCGTTTTGGCCGCTCACGGCCGCATTTAAATCCAGCATATGGGCACCGCATTCTTCCTGTCGTTTTGCAAGCGCTTTTATTGCTTCGTCATCGTGATTGGTAACCGCTTCTTTAATCTTTGGAATACTGGCATTAAGTGATTCACCGATATAAAGTAACTTATGTTTATATTGCAAGGTATCCTCCAAAAAACATACATAAAGGTCTACATCGCATAAGCAATGTAAATGTTTGTATTTTTACATAAAAACACTAAGCCGACAGCTTGAATACGGTAATGTTTCTTTGAATACGTTCAGCCTGTTCTAAGCGTGACCCAAAAGACGATCACAGAGCTTTACCGCTTCAACAGCATTTTCCGCCTGGCCGTCACATCCCATTGATTCAGCTTTTTCTGCTGAGGTCTCAGCGCCGCCGATGATAACTTTATATTTATCGCGGATATTCATGTCGACCAGATATTTTACCACTTCCGCGCAATTCGGTATGGTTGTTACCAGAAAAGCAGACATGCCGATAATATCAGCATTTAATTCCTGTGCTTTTTCAACAAACTTCATACTGGGCACATTAACGCCGACCACATGGACTTTATACCCTGCAAGCTTTAACTGACTTGCTACCAGGCTGTAACCGATATCATGAAGGTCACCTTCAACAGCGCCAAGAATAACCACGCCTTTTGCAGGCCCGGTATTCTCCGGTAAATGCGGTGTAATGATTTCTATACAGGCTTCGCCGAGTTTACCGGCCATCATTAACTCTGCCAGAAAATATACTTCTTCTTCAAATTTCTTCCCGACTTCCTGCAGACCGGCGATGATACCGCCATTAAGAATTTCAACAGGATCCATACCTTCATCAAGAGCAGCCTGAACCTGACTCTTTGCGTCTTCTGACTGCAGTTTAACAAATGTCTCTTTAATTTGATTAATATCCAATTTCGCCTCCTGAAATTTATGCGATAAAAAAACTAAAACCTGAAAAATAATTTTATTTGATGATAAGGAGCGTGTAGTTAACACACTCCTTATCATTTCAAATTATAATATCAATAAATTATTTTCTAATAATCAGGCCGTCAGCAGGTCCGCCTGCTCCGGCAGCATACAGAATAATTTCCGCATTATCAATCTGCGACGTTGATGTGCCGCGCACCTGTCTAACCGCTTCAACAATGCGGTTTGAATCCATAAATCCTTCACCTATTGAACCGCCCGCAGTATTAATCGGAAGTGATTTGGCTCCACAAAAAGCAGCGCCCTCACCTTTACCGCAGAGACCAAGGGCCTCAGCCTGCATGGGAACCAAAGGCGCAAAGCGATCATCAAGCTGTGCAACATTGATATCTTTTGCGGTTATTCCGGCTACCCTGTAAAGCTCTTCGGCCATATTCATGGTTTCAGGAAAGTCTGTCATTTTTTCCTGATTATACCCTGTAAGGAATTCACCTTCTATAGCCGCACCCTGTGCAGCAGACATGATAACAGCAGGTGTCTGCTGCAAATCTTTTGCCATTTCTGTTCTTGTAACAAGAATGGCGATACCGGCATCAACTCCCGGCGCACAATCAATATCACGAAGCGGCGCGACCGTCATTTCAGAATTAAGGTATTCATCCATGGTAACCGGTTTATCCGTATACAACGCCAGAGGATTTTTCGCGCCATACTCGGAAATGCCTATAATAACGCCTGCCATCTGTTCAGGAGTAATGCCATATTCATGCATATACCGCTGCTGAAGCATCGCGGCACATCCCTGAGGTGTTGCAAGGCCGTAAGGCTCATAAAAATCAATCCTTAATATACTGATGGAGTCATCAAGCGTTTCCTTGGCAACACGATAATCAGAAGGCGACCTCCTGGTTGTAGTCGCGCCTTTTCTGCTGCGGTAATACACCACATTATTCGCTGTTCCCGATGCAACTGCTGTAACAACATTAAGCATGGAACTGGTTCCCCAGTGAGATTCACTTGAATACAGAAGATTATCAATACCCAGTGTTTTTTGAACATAAGAGCAGTCCCAGCCGTCATCAATATCTTTCACAAGGCCGTCAATATCCTTCACTTTAATACCCGCGTCATCAGCTGCAAGCTTTATGGCTTCACTGGCAAGAGACCATTCTGTTCGTTCGGTACCCTTTGAATATTCGGTAAGACCAATGCCCGCAATAGCGGTCATATCTTTTATACTTGTCATCTTGTTAGCCTCCTTTTATGCTTCTCTTTTCTTAAACTGGTATAAAGTGAGGGAGTCATCAATATCCACAAATGTAATCTCCACAGGCATGCCGATATGAATTTCTTCAGTATCAATATCGTCTGCATTATTTGCCGTGATTCGAACACCTTCGTCCAGTTCCACTACCATGACAGCATATGGAATTTTCATCCCCGGATATGCCATTTTGTCTGTGGTATAAATAATATAAGAGTGAACCTCGCCCTTTCCTGAAGCAGGAACAAAGTCCATAGTATCGAGTGTCAGACACTCCGGACACATTGGACGGGGAGGTTGATAGTAGTTCTTACATTTATTGCATTGCTGAACAACAAATTTATGATCATTTACTGCGTCCCAGTAAGGTTTGTTGTCTGCGTCTATATAGGGTTTCAGTATTGGAATACCTGGTACATATTCAACCATTTTCTAACCTCCTTTTAGTTCCTTAAAACCATTGCGCTGCTGGGCACGCCCGGGCCTGCTGTTACCATACACAGTTCAGGATCTTTTACCTGGTTGTATGACTGGCCTCTTAACTGCCGTACACCTTCATTAACAAGATTGTAACCGTGAATATAGGCTTCGGATAGAAGACCGCCGTTTGTATTGGTAGGCATTTTTCCATCAACTCTGATATTATCTCCGCCTTCTATGAAATTACCTGCATCACCACGTTCGCAGAAATCACACTCTTCAAGGGACATAATTCCACCAAGGGAGTAAGGATCATAGAGTTCAGCCACATCAATATCCTTACCTTCAACTCCGGCTACCCGATAAGCCTCATGCGCGGCGTACCATGTTTCAAAAAGACCGGAAATAACAGGCCTGTTGTATATAGTCTGGATTTCCTGTTCAATCGGCGCACTCTGGCCCGCGCCTAAAATGTAGACAGGTTTCTGTTTAAGATCTTTTGCTCTTTCAGCACTTGTAACGATATGAGCCGCGGCACCATCCGTATCAACACAGCAGTCAAACAAACGGAGAGGCTCAACAATCATTTGAACATTCATGTAATCTTCATGGGTCATTGGTTTGTCGTGGAATATGGCCCGTGGATTCTTATTGGCATATTCTCTTAAGACAACCGCCCACCATCCGATCTGTTCATAGGTAACATTGAATTCATGCATCCATCTGCGGCCCCAACAACCAGCCCAGGACAGAGGCGTACAGAAACCCATGGGGAATGTATATCCGTAATGTGGAGTCGGCGCTGAAATCATATATTTTGCGTATCCGTCGCCTCTTCCGAATCTATGCCCGGAAGCTTCATTCAAAGCGCGATAGCACACTACATTTTTCGCGACACCGGTTGCCACAGCGGCCGCTGCATGCAAGGTCACGGCACAGGCTGCGCCTCCGCCAAAACTTACTTCACTCGCAAACCGGAGATTCTTGAGCCCCAGCGTGCTGACGATAAACGGCATGGCCGTTCTGTCAAGCGTAAAGGTTTCGAGGCCGTCAATGTCTTCCACTTTTATACCAGCATCATCAGCTGCATTTTTTATAGCTTCACAAGCCATATCAAGCTCATCACGTCCTGAATTCTTGGAATACTCGGTCTCACCAATACCGACAATAGCCGTCTTGTCCTTGATCAGGTTAGCCTGAGGACTGGGCTTGATATCAGCATCATATTTTCTGTTCATATATTCTTCTAATATATTTCTTCCCATTTTTTATATTGCCTCCTTAATTATATGCCCGGTTATTATCCTTAGCATAATAATGACTAACCTGCTTTTTTAAATTTATAAAGAGTCAGTTCGTCATCAATTTTTTCATATGCGATTTCAACAGGCATACCGATTTCAATTTCTTCCGGCTTGACATCAACTGTATTGCTTATCACTCTCGGACCTTCATCAAGCTCCACCAGTATAACTGAATAAGGCGCCTTGAAGGCTTTGTGGGGTGATTTATTGTATGTAACATAGCTGTATATCTTACCTTTGCCTGATGCCTCCACATATTCCTGTTCTGTTGAATGGCAGGCAGGACACATGGGCCGCGGTGGATGAAGAATTTTACCGCAGTCTTTACATTTCTGGATAAGAAATTTTTCCTCTTTGACACCTTCCCACAAAGACCCGCTGCTTCTGTATATAATCCCCCAGAGTGCCGGACGTGGTATAGGTTTGTCTGTGTACTGTACGGTCATTTGTACCTCCTATAATAAGTTATTAAAAATTTTCTATTATCTAAAAAAAACCTACGCTTTCTTTTTAAACATAGCCAGCGTAAGACCTTCTTCAGCTTCAACAAAAGTGAGCTCAACCGGCATACCGATATAAATATCCTCCGGTTCAACATCAACGACATTGCTTAACATGCGTACCTTTTCAACTTCAAGCTCAATCAGCGTTACCGCATACGGCACTTTAATTCCCGGATAGGCGGCTTTGTCATATACAAAATTGACCCAACTGTAAACCGATCCATTACCGGGTGACGGCACCCATTCGGATTCCTCTGCAGACAACCGGAATACAGCCAAAGTCATCTTTCCCGATATTATATTCATGCATATACCGGCGAACAATCATGCCCATACGCCCGGCATTTTGAACCGGCAGGCTATCGCCATAATGACCGAACGGAATATAAAAATCCTGCTGCGTGGCCATGGAAGATGTCATTTCACGATAATAGGTCGGATCTCTGTGTGTTGAAGCATCGGTAATGGTTCTGAAACACATAATGTAATTCGCCGATCCGCCGGCAGCACCGACAGCCGCGCGAATAACCATTGCGCCGGAAGCGCCGTTTCCCCAGCGGCATCCGCTCCAGAAAGCGATATTGCCGATACCCATACTCTTTGCGACAAGAATCTCGTCATCATCTGCTTCCTGAATTTTTACGGATCCGTCAATATCTTCAGGTGTCAGTCCTGCGTCATCAAGAGCGGACCGTACGGCACGACAGGCCATATCCCTTGTGGTCATCCCGGAATCAAATGAAAACTTGTGTACACCAAGACCGACAATAGCTGCTTTGTCTTTGATGCTTTCCATATATGAAATATCTCCCCGCCTCTATTCCAAAAAAGCTGTTTGAATAAACAATGAAAGCCGTATCCGTCAAAACTATATAACCACGAACCGGACTCTCAAAGCGAAATTGCAATATTATACTATTAATATAATATGTTAAGTCGTATTATACCCAAAATGGCATAAGTTTCGTTTGAATAGCAAACAACACTATTCAACTCAGCTTTATATTAATTCGGCAGCGCCATAGTAGCTGTACCCATTGCATGCGGACCGTTTTTTGTCGCAAATGTATATTGAATATCCACCAGACAATTGCCGCCATCTTCATATTTTTTTACCACATTACCGGTACCGACAAGTGTATCGCCGGGATAGCACGGCATGGCAAGTTTGATATTGATATTTTTTAATTCACCTTCCGGACCGCTCCAGTCTGTCAGGTATTTGCCGATAAAACCGCCGGTTGTCAGAATGTTTAAAAATATATCAGGAGTTCCTGCTTCTTTTGCGGCCTCGTGATCATGATGCACATTCTGGAAATCCCGTGAGGAAATCGCTGTTGAAACAACAGTTGTCCTTGTGATCTCACGGCTTTCTTCAGGGAGCGCATCGCCTTCATTAACAGAATCCCATTTTATAGATGCATATTCCATATCTAAATCCTCTCTTATCTTCTTTTGTTTAAGTATTCAGTTTAAACTTAAAAATCGTAAACGGTTGTTTGCAGATAATCTCATCATTCTGATTTCTGTACGTATACTCAACTGTAAGAAAATAGCCCGTACCCAGACCGGTTGTTTTTATCGGAGAAGCCGTTGTAAATTCAAGCGTATAGCTTATTTTATCACCGGGTTTCATTGGCGTATGATACTCATGCGATGTTGTTGTGGCAACCACATATGGAAAACCGCTTCCATCCATTAATTCTGTCAAAATTTCCAGTGTGTTAGGCTCTCTTCCATCATGCGGAGGCCATAAACGGGGAACCGTGTATGCCTGAACCATCTGCGGCGGAGCAATCGTTCCACCATGTTTACTGTTTTTGGCATACTCCTCATCAGTATACAGAGGATTTCCATCCTGCATTGCTTCGCACCAGTGGCGAATCATGGCGGTGTTCACATCATCATTTGCCTCATAAGGGCCTGTGACCTGAGCAATCATCGACTGAAGCTTATCGTATAATTCATCACTCATGTTTCTCCCCCTTGCTCATCTTAGCTTCAGAATACTCATTTAATATAAATCTGTGAGCATCTAAACTGCCATCACAAATATCTGAATTTTTAAGGTTTTTAATGGCGTTAATAAAATATTAATACATAATCGGCAATACAGCCGATTTTGACTCCAACCGCAAAAAAAATGTGTAGAATTTGAAAATTCACCTTTAATTCAAGTAATTACATCTATAAAAATTGCTTGAAAATTAAAGTATGTATTAAATACCTAATACTATTTTTTGTCAAGGAATTTATTGTTTCCCCAATAATATTTTTTTCATATCCAAAACGTCTGATTCATTGCCCGATGAACCGAAAAGTACATAAATAAAGAGGTGTTTTTAAGTGGTCGGCAGCTCACCCTCAAAGTCATATGAAGTCGGAGGCCAAGCGG
>JAUXBV010000046.1 GCA_030619215.1 Fibrobacterota bacterium
CCTTGTGCTTTAGTATATCATATAATTATGTGGATTTTTTCCCATTATCTAATTATGGAAACCTGCCTGACCATCTCTCTATTGGCAAAGGAAAGCTTAACAAAATAAACACCGCTTGACAAAAAATTAGCATTGAAATGTATGGTATTTGAATTTGTCCCTTGAAGGTGAAACGATTCACTATGTTCTGCAACGATTTTTCCCTGTGAGTTAACACATGAAAGAGTAACTTCTGCAGGGCGCAGAATGTTAAATGATACGGTTATGGTATTTGTTGAGGGAGAATATTTTGTGTAGAGGTTGATTTCATTTTTACAGCTTTTGTCTATATGGATCGTGCCAATATTCGGCTCACCCGGCTTCCACCAGTTCCCGGAGATAAAAAGTATGCCAAGCAGTTGCAGGGTACCAGAGTAATAGCCGCTGTAGTAATGGTAATCCTTCATCATATCCCAGCCGTCGTTCAGGTACTCCTGATATCTTTCATCAACCACACATCCTGAAATGAAGGGTGCAAGGAAGGAGCCCCAGGGATCGCCGGAAGTATTGATGCCAACACCTTCAAGGGTATACCCGTTCTCGATATTACGCGGATCGTTATTTGTTGCGCTGACAAGCCAGTCAAGCATTTTAGTAAGCACGGATTTTGCTTCGGCAGTTTCATAGTGTGCGTAATCAAGAGCAACCCGTAAGGGAACACGGCAGGCGTTGTTGTAATAATGGCCGTCATGCTCACCTTCAAGGAAATTGGGGGATGCAGGCTCCGGATTCTGGCCAACGACAAAGTCGGGAACCAGCCCTGTGGTGCTGTTACTTACTGCGGTAAAAACATCGTAGATGATAGAAGCTGCCTGGCTCCAGAAATTATCACCCGTTACATCGTAAAATGCATTCAGGTGCCCGCCCATCCAGTCAGAGGAGCGTGTGCTCCACTCATTGGAATCCCATGAGCCAAGAAGCACCCGTTTACTCTGCTGGCCCATCTCTTCACTTTTTATTGCGGCGATCATCTTCTTTGCTTCGCCCAGGTAATTGATGGCGCCGTCAGATCCCCACTGGTCATGGGCAAGAAGAAGCGAGTATGCCATATCAAGGTCGCCGTCTGTTGCGGTGGCACTCTTTGCATCAAGTTCAAAATCGTCACCGCCCCGGATTTCCCATGACATAAGGTCATCATGAACTTCGCATGGGTGGTCACGGAAGACTTTATACATTCCATCGAAACAATTCCTGGCGTCAGCGTCTTTCCCGCCCATTAGCGCGAAGATAATCATGCCGTAGCCGTGAGCTTCCGATATGGTGACCGCGTCGCCGCTGGTGCCGGTTCCGCCGCCGGTATAGAGATAGTAGCCGCCTGTTGTGCTTCCCGCCTGTTTAATGTGGTCCCTTTTCCATTTTGTGTAATATTCAGCAACAGCATTATCCAATGCCTGCTGGGTGACGTGGTTCGGTTTTATACAATTCGGGTAGGTAATATGCCGGGGGTAAGGCCGGTTTTGCCCGTAAATACTTATTGTAACCTGGAAGAAAAGTACACATACAAGGATTAAACTGCTATTTTTTTTCATGAAAGCTCCCGGTATTTAAGATAATGGAGCTGCTTCGTGGTGATTTTTAATGGCCTTAATATTAATTATACCCCTCTTCTACTTAACTTACTATATTTTAGAATCTTTTCTTTGCAGAATTTGGTTGATTGGTTTGCAGAAATAACAAATGTATTTCAATTTTTAGTTAATAACACTGAATTTCTTATTTACACTGTTTTCTGAAGTCACAAGACTCACAATATAAGCACCATTAGATAAAGAAATGTTATTAATTGAAGCAGTTATGGTGTGGTTACCGCGGTTCTGATACTCATTGGCAAGAAGCTGGACTAATTTACCGCTAAGCGTATATATCCCTATTCTAATTACACTACTTTTTGATAAAGAGTAAGAAATGGTGAATGATTTATTATCGCCATTCGGTATAATTTTTAGTCGTTTATCAGCAAGTAAATTATTATAATTTTCTTTGTCAATCTCAGTATACGGCTCAGGCTTCCACCAGTTACCGGAAAGAATAAGCATACAGAGCAGGTTAATGCTGTCTTCATAATATTCCTCTTTTTCCATTTTTATCTCATTCCAGCCTTTATTTAAAAAATCTTGGCTGGTTGAGCTTTTATCAGCTATGCAGGCAACAAGAAAGGGCGAAGTGAATGCTGTTGAGTTAAAGTCACCGATGGGTGTGCCGTTGAGCTGGTATTCGGCCATAATGTTTTTAGGGTCCCCGCTCGTTTCATCGATGAGCCAGTTTGCGATTTTGTTACATACGGATTTTGCTGAGGATGTCCCATGGTGTGCAAAATCTGCGCCGATTCTCCAGGGAAAACGGCAGGCGTCGTAGGAATAGTGGGTTTTACCGGAATAAGAATAGGGCGCCGGAGTCTGGCCGTCAATAAAATCCGGTACCAGTCCGGTCTGCGATGAATAGCTCGATGAAAGCTGGTTATATGTTGAGTATACCGTAGTTGCAACACTGTTCCAGAAGGAGTCGCCGGTGACTTCATAGTAGGTGCGGAAGTGGCCTGCCATCCAATCCGAACAGCGTGACTGCAGGCGCTGCGGGTGAGAAGACCAGTCACTGTTATCACAGATCATGACCCGCTTGCTATCGGGATTTATCTCATACCGCTTAATAGCATCAATGACCGCTTTTGCTTCCTGAAGGTAATTTATTGAACCGTTGGAGCCCCACTGGTAATGCGCGAGTACAAATGCATAGGCAATGTCAAGATCGCCGTCTGTTGCAGAATAATCCTGATAAGAAGTTTCGCCTCCGCTGCCATCCGAAAGAACCTGCCAGGACATTAAATTATTGCTGCTTCGGCAGGGGTGTGCTTTTAAGAATCTATACATGCCGTCGAAATATTTCTTTGCATCCGGCTCTGCATAACTGCCGGTACCTGCCATGAGTGCAAAAACAATCATTCCATAACCCTGGGCTTCCGAAACGGTTACTGTGCCGGGACCGCCCGTTCCCTGGGCGTAAATATAATAACCTCCGGTTGTACTCCCCGAAGGTTTCAAATAGGTGTCTCTCCAGTATTTATAAAATTCGGAAATATAGTAGGCCATATTTTCAGGGTTAACCTCGGGTTTAATACAATCATTAAAATCCATGCTCTGGGGAAACGGGCGGTTTTGTGCATTGAGGCAGCTGACAATCATCAAGGTCAGCGCAGATATTTGAAGAAATTTCTTCATTTTCTCTCCTTATTCGGGCATGGTAATAAACATGGTCGTTCGATAGTAACACATATACTAAGTTACTCCATTTGACTGTATTTTTCTTTGCAAAAAGCAGTGGTTTATTTTGCAGATTTAGCATGGAAATTCGAAAAAGGCGATTTAACCTTTGAACGGGGAACCCTGAACCTTTGTGAACTGTTAATCTTTATATAATCTTGAAGCCAGCGCAAGCATAAAAATCCCGTCAGCAACGCCACTAATCGTGGTTTCCATGCACATATAATCTTTATTGTGGTCGTAAAAAACGCCCTTCTCCGTATTGAATTTATGTGTCGGCTGTGCATTGGGGTCATAGGAGAACCAGTTCTTATTCTTTTCCCAGTCCCGCTTCTCACCGGGGCCTTCGGATATTGCGCCGGTCGGGAACAGGCCGCTTTGAAGGGTATATACCTGTGAAAAGGGGTGCCGAATCGTGTACGGCAGCTCTTTGGTAGCTACAAAACAGATTCCCCAGTTATTAAAGCCCAGGGTATAGTCGAGCATGTCCCTTGCAATACTCTCATATTTCCTGTCCCCGGTGCGCATCTGAAATTCCATGGCAGCCGCTGCAATGCCGATATAGCAGTAAAGGCCTCCCCACACATATTTCTGCGGCAATCCCCAAATATTCCCGCGTTTCTTTGAATTCTTTAAAAAACCGTCAAGGTCTACCCGCAGGTCATTTTTCACAACCGAGTAATTTTCCATGAAGCAGAGGTGTGCCGGCATGTTCACACTTTCCCATGCACGCCAGCCTGCAGAACGGGCTTTATCGGAATATTTTTTTGCAGCATCGTAATATTTCTTATCCCCGGTTAACCTGTACAGCTCTGCAGCAGCAAGCTCCATATTGTCGTTTTTTGATTCGTCACCGTAGAAGTCATATAATCCTAAGGTATCAACAAACCAGGCCGGTGCAACTGCGTCTTTAGATTCGGCCCTTCTGAATATGAGCTCCGCCATATCCCTGTACCGTTTTGCATCTTCCTTTTTGCCAAGTTTGCCAAAGATGCCGCTTCCGACAGCCAGGGCAGCGGATGCATACCCCATCTGTGTCGGCGACAATGCGGAAATGCAGGGCCGCCTGCCGTCCAGCTTGTCATTGTGGGGCAGCCTTAAACCGACATTGTGATCGTCAAGCCCGCCGACCATGATAATAAACTCGTTGGAATCAGGCATACACCGCATGAGAAACTCAAGACCCCATTTAGCTTCATCCAGTATGTCAACCAGGCCGGTTTTGCTTAGTTTTTTTGCAAAAATATCGGGATTTACCTCATAAGCCCTGAGAAGAAAATATGCGGTATAACCAACGGTTAATGAGAATTTCAGATAGTCACCGGCATCATGCCAGCCGCCGAATCCGCTTATCTTCTTTTTATCGGGGTCGATAGTCCACTTATTATTCCGAATACCTGCTCTCCTGTGTATAACACAGGCACTATCCCCCAGATGGCATACTTTATGATCAACACAGTCTTCTGAGCCGCAGCGGGCAGCTCTCATCCAGCGAAGCGGTTTTTCAAGGATCCAGCTGTAAGGGTCGTTTTTTATAATAAATTTCGCTTTTTTTGCACCCTTGGTTTCAAAGGTATATTTCCCCTCTTCCTTAAGCGTGGAAAAGTCCACGATATAGTTAAACGGCATCGGGGTATGCTGCCCCCTGCCATAAACACTTGCCCCGAAGCTCCCCGACTGTACCTTTTTTGTCTTCCCTTTCTTGGTAGCTTTCATTATAGCCCATGTCCGGCCTTTGATATCCTCCCCGGCCATCACAATAATTCTCTTTTTCCTGGAAGGGTTATACCCCAAATGGTTATACCGCAGGTGTACCTCTTTATCATCGGTGACCTTTTCAGCTTTTACTAGCCGGGGCCTCTCCTTTTCCTTCACACCGGCGTCGCCGTATATCCTGGTTGCAAGGCTCAGAAGAAATATGCAATCAGCAACACCATAGGTGTTTGCCCGCATACACATGTAGTCATCGCTGTGGTCAAAGAATTTGATTTTACCGGTGTTGAATTTGTAGGTCTTCTGTTTTTTGGGGTCAAAGTAACACCAGCTGGCCTCATCATCATGTGTTTTTACATCAAGCGGCCCGACAGCGATACCGCCTTCCGGGAACAGGCCGGTTTGCAGCATGTAAATTTGTGAGTAATAATTTTTCACACATTTTTTTATTGACGGCATAGAGACAAAGCTTAATCCCCAGTTGTTTGTACCGAACACATAATCCAGCATGTAAAGCGCATCTTTCTCATACTTTTTATCCGTTGCTGCCATTTGATAAAGCAGCGAAGCTGCGGCAACCTCAATGGTTGCATAAATATGGTACAGGGAATAATCCTGGGGCGAGCTCCATATATTACCGCTGCCGGAGGCTTTGCTGTTAAATGAATTCAGATCGTCAAGAAGATATTTTTTCGAATCCGGCACTTTATCCATCAGTCGCTGGTGGGCATACAGGTGCGCTGAGCTGTAAGCAGCCCACCATGAATTTTTTGCAAGCCCGGCAAACTTTTTTGCGTGAGTGAGATATTTCCGGTCGTTTGTTAAACGGAAGAGCTCCGCTGCCGCAAGAAGCAGATTATCATACTGTTTATCATCTTCATATAATGCCCACTCCTTCTCAAGCCAGGCCGGGGCCTTGGCTGCTTTGGAAACCGCTTTATTAAAGATTTTAACGGCCATTGCCTTATACTTCTCAGCATCTTTCTTTTTGCCTTCCTTGGCAAACACCGCACTTCCCAGGGCTAGTGCAGCAGCAGTGTTGCCCATCTGGTTCGGCGAGAAGATGGAATAGGCAGGCCGCTTACCATCGAGCGGATCTTCATGCGGAAGCAGGGTCCCCCGTTCATTATCTGCAAAGTCGCCGACCTCGATGATAAACTCGTTATCATCCGGCATGGTTTTACACAGGTAGTCGCATCCCCATTTCGCTTCGTCAAGCAGGTCGTTCAGGCCGGTTTTGCTGTACTTTTTTGTAAACAGCGCAGGATTTACCTCATAGGCACGCAGGAGTGAGTAGGTTGTCAATGCGGCAGTAAGGGTATATTTGGTGTAGACATACCCGTCATACCAGCCGCCCAGCATATTAACCTTTTTCCCCTTGGCATCTTCGGCCCAATCGTCAGTGTTGTTATCACCTTTTCTGCGGTATACATAGCAGGACGAATCTCCGAAGTGGGCCGGTTTCCGATCAAGCACATCCTTTGAGCCTGCACGGGCAGCGCGCAGCCAGCGCAGATTGCTTTGTGCAACAGAAGCATACGGGTTCCGGGAGACAGTGATTTTAAAGGCTTTTATGCCCTCCATCTTAAAAGTAAAGGTGCCTTCCGTGGTAAGGGCTGAGACATCTATTTCATGGTTGTAGGCAAACGGTGTATGGTCATTTTTACCGCATACGCTTTTCCCCGCTGTTCCTGCGAGCGCGCTTTTGCCGCTTTGATCTTTCAGCTCCCATTTCTTGCCCGCACAATCATCATCCGACATGATAACGATTCTTTTTACGGCCTTGGGAAAGTAGCCGACAAGGTTGTACCGGGCATACCGTTTGGCATGACACATTGATAAGGCTAATAAAATCAAAAGGAATACATGCATTGTTCGTCTCATAATTACCTCTGTAAAAAATTATTTAATAAAACTAAATTTCCTGATTGTTGAAAAATCACCTATCTTCAAGGTAATAAAATAAACCCCGCTTGTTATCGCCCTTGTATTAAAATCAGCAACTAACTGTTTTTTCCCTTTCTCCTGTCTCTCATTCACCAATTCAGAAATGACTTTCCCTTTTGCATCATACATGGCAAGGTATACATCACTGCTCTTCTTTAAATTATATGAGATGGTGATATTTTTTTGATACTGATTCGGCATGAGATTAATGTTCATCTCTGCATTATTCTGAGGAAAATGGATGATCGCCACATTCGTATCATGTTCAAATCCAAAGGTAGCCTCGTATTCAAGACCTTTTAAAACAATATCATCAACCCAGAGATTTACACTGTCATTGGTGGCAGAGTCCTCATCCGGAATCGCCTGAATAGCAAAACCTTTTACTGCTGCTTTACCATGGTCCCACGTCCAGGAACTGTCATACGCCGGTGAATACCGGTCCGGATCAAGAAGCGGGGCGGGGATCGCCTGTTCTTTCCAGTCGGAATAGGTACTGTCCATGGTAATATCAAAACCATAGTATCCCCACCCAACCTGAACACCATTTGAGTCAACCATTTCATAAACATCCTTTGTCTGAAATAATACGCGTATCTTGCCTGAGCCTTTCAATCTCATGGTAATCTCAGTCAGGTCAGTGAAATCAAAATAATCCAGGCTGTCTTTTATAAGATCGCAGTAAATACCGGCATAGGGCCATTCTACCTTAAAATCTGCTGTGCTGAGATGGGTTTTATAGAATATATGCAGGGCGCCGTTTTCAACCATTGTGGCACTATTATTTTCCGTCAGCTCCTCATGTTTTCCATTGGTAATCTTAGTCCCCAAATCGTCTAAATAGGGGCTCCACCAGCCGTTTCCCGTGTCAACACTGCCCCAAATGCCTGTAATTGAATAGCCATAAGCCTCACCAACATAACACTGCTCAGGATTATCCGCATAGAAAACCTCAAAGTCGTCGAGTTTTACATCACCGAAGCTCTGAGAGGCAAAACAGAGAATGCACGCTAAAGCCGAAATGTTTTTAAATAGTTTCATACCATTAACTCCTGTTTGATGAGTTGAAAGACAAGTATATGATACCTTTCCGGTTGGAAATATTTCTCCATAAGTATTGACTGTTGAATCCATTAATAAGATAGTGAATTAATGTTTGCTAATCTTTGCAAAAAGCATTGTATTAATTTGCAGAACTATGAGAATTGAAAAATGTAAGTGGTGTAAAGGAATTACTTTTTGATTTTTAATTAGCCACTCCCCCTCTTAAGAAAGGCTTAGGATAAATCCTATTAATAACACTATTAATCATCCTGCTGAAGTATTAAGGGCTCGAAATACGGAAAAAATAAAGATTAAAAAATTTTATTGAGTAAAAAGAAAGAATTATATCATAGTACTTTGTAAAATTGTTATTTTTTATTGATATTTTTCTTTTCATAAATAGGCATTGTATATTTTGAAACAGAAAATAGTCAACTATATGAACACATTCTCTCTTAAATAAATAATAATGAAAAAACTTCACGCCATAGTTCTCTCTCTTCATAAAAAGCAATTGCTGGCTATTATCCCTCTACTGGTATGTTTACTTGCTTTTATTTTGATCAGGATAAATAAAACGCTGACTATTTTCCCTGATAAGGAAAATGTGTATGGTATGCACACTTACTGCGATGGAAGTGAAGGGGGCAGCACAAAAATTACCGATCCACAAATAAACGGTAACCGGATTACTTTTGAATATACGTTGAAAAAAGACAACCCCTATCCGTATGCCGGCCTGTTTATATCATTGCTGGTTGACAGCACATTTCTTGACATATCCAAATATGACTATTTATCCCTTGAGCTTGAGTCTGAAAACGCACAGGGATTTGCTATATACCTGAAAGCATTTATTGACGGATTTACCAAACTTGACCAGTACTTTACTCATGAGTTCCTCATGAAGGAAATCTCGGTCGACAGTATTTCGTCGAGTTATAGAATTAACCTGGACGAATTTATTCATCCTGCCTGGTGGCTTGAACAGAGAGAGACTCCTGATTCAAAAATTAAAAAGCCCCACTTTTCAAAAATGATCAGTATGCAAATACAGAACGGGCTCTTTACTCCGTTTGACTCACCAGTAAAAATCACTGTCCGCAAAATTGCTTTTACTAAAAATACGACACTGAGCAGTACTATAATCTGGCTGTGTATTATCTCCTATTTTGTTATCTACCTGGTTATCTTCCTGATAATACAGCGGAAAAATAAAGTGATCTCCTACAAGGAGCTTAAGGTTGAGAACGATGCTGATGAGGATATAAAGAGGATTATGAATACGGTCGCAAAGAATTATGCTGACCCTGAGTTTACTGTAGAGAAACTTGCCCGTGAAGCCGGTGTTTCTGCGTCAAAGGTCCCGGGTATGCTGAAAAAACGTTTCAATCTCAACTTCAAGCAGTACCTCAATACGATACGAATCAATGAGGCTAAACGCCTATTGCGTGAAACGGACAAGCATATTACATCCTGTGCGTTTACAGTCGGCTATAATAATATTCCCCACTTTAACAGAACCTTCAAACAGTTTGAAGGAATGTCCCCGAAAGAGTACCGGAAAAAGCAGCAGGAAGAGAAGAAAGATTAGATATCAATTTTTCTTATTATGATCAATGCAGCGCAGCATGTTAATGATCTGCGAACTCCGCCGGGTAACAGGCTTGAGGCTTTAAAGGGGGACTTACCCGGATTTCATAGTATCCGTATAAATAATCAATACAGAGTTATCTTCAAAATGCAAGGGTCAAATGCCGAGAAAGTGCAAATTGTTGACTATCACCGTTAGTAGCTGTAAGGGAGCTTAATTATGATACCAAAAAACAGACCTCCGTCGCATCCGGGTGAAATTCTTATGCGCGAGTTTCTTGAGCCCATGTCCATAACGCAAAGCGAGCTGGCCAGAAGAATTAAAGTACCTATTCAAAGGATAAATACCCTAATTAACAGTAAGCGTGGCATAAGCGCTGAAACGGCACTGCTGCTGGCAAAGGAGTTTGGAACAACGCCTGAATTCTGGATGAATCTACAAAGCATTTACGACATTTATTTTGCAGCGCAAAAATTGAAAAAAGCTGCTTAAACAGTGATTGACGAATAGGTAATAACAATTAATTTCAATATTATATTGAGAGAATAGATTGAAATATCAACACCTTTTGAAAAACTGGCTCCTGCAATCATCTGAGAAAATATCTGCTGATGGAGAAAAAATAACCAGCGTAAACTTTCCCCTTAAGGAGTGGTACACTGTTACTGTTCCGGGAACTGTGGTAAGCGGACTGGTTGAAAACAGGGTATATGACGACCCATACTTTGGCCTTAACATGCAGTCCATTCCCGGATACAAACACGGCAAAACAACCCATTTCTCTTTTCACCCCATGCCGGACGGCAGCCCGTTTCGTAAACCATGGTGGTATCGTAATGAGTTTACTCCTGAAAACTCGTTTGCCAATAAGAGTGCATGGCTGCTGGTAAAAGGTATTAATTATAAAGCAAACATCTGGCTTAACGGTAAACAGGTTGCCGGCGCCGATACAATTACCGGATCCTTTCGCAGATTCGATATTGATATTACAAATCTTATTCGGCCCGGTAAAAAAAATGTGTTGGCAATTGAGGTTTTCCCGCCCAAACCTGATGATCTCTGTATAACCTTTATTGACTGGAGCCCGACTCCCCCTGATGATTCAATGGGAATCTGGCAGCCTGTCTCAGTTTATGCTACCGGCCCTGTTGCAATAAAACATCCCTTTGTCAGGAGTAAACTTGACGTTAAAACGCTCGATGCAGCAGAATTGTTCATCAGCGCGGAATTGATTAATACAAGCGACATGCAAATAACCGGTATTCTTGAATGTAAAATTGAAAAGATCTCTTTTTCAAAAGAGGTTACCCTGAACCCGGGTGAGAAAAAAGAGATTCCTGTTACTACGGAAGATTTCCCACAATTAACAATTAAGAAACCACGGGTATGGTGGCCGTACCAGCTCGGCTCTCCTGAGTTGTATTCATTAGAGCTGCAATTCATTATTGATAAAGAAGTGTCAGACTTCAGTGCCGTTACGTTTGGAATACGGGACATTCAATCACGCATCAACGAACACGGCGCTCGTCAGTATACCATAAACGGGCAGGATATATTAATTCGCGGCAGCGCCTGGACACCGGATCTCATGCTCAGGCAGCCTGAGAAGCGCGACGATACTGATATTGCCTATTTAAAAAACATGAACCTGAACGCATTCAGGCTGGAGGGAAAACTGGCATCGGATTACTTCTGGGACAGGTGCGACCAGGAAGGCATTCTGGTGCTCGCAGGCTGGCCGTGTTGCACGCACTGGGAAAAGTGGGATAAGTGGAAACCCTGTGATATGGATATAGCCCGGGAATCCCTGCGCTCACAAATTAAAAGGCTGCGTAATCATCCCGGCTTTGTTGCCTGGCTCTATGGCAG